>JBAYOU010000162.1:0-4732 GCA_041678065.1 Parvibaculum sp.
GCGCGTTTCCGATTTTGATTTCGATCTACCGGAAGAACTGATCGCGCTTCGTCCGGCGCGCCCGCGTGACGCCGCGCGGATGCTCGTTATCGGGCCGGAAGTGAATGCGCTGGAAGACCGGATTGTGCGCGACTTGCCAGGCCTGCTGCGCAAAGGAGATATGCTGGTCTTCAACGATACAAAGGTGATCCCGGCCCGTCTATTCGGTGTGCGGCGGCGTGGCGATGCGGAGGCGCGCATCGAGGTCATGCTGCATATGCGTGTGAGCGCCGATGAGTGGCGCGCCTTTCTGCGGCCCGCAAAGAAACTGTTGCCCGGCGAGGTGATCGAATTTGCAGGTGGGCTTTCGGCGCGGGTCGAGGAGAAGGTGGAAGGGGGCGAGGCGGGGCTTCGCTTCTCATGTGGCGGGGCGGTGCTTGATGCTGCGATTGCATCGGCGGGCGAGATGCCGCTGCCGCCCTATATCGCCCGGAAGCGCAAGGCGGATAGCGACGATCTTGCCGACTATCAGACGCTCCATGCCACCGAGCCCGGCGCGGTGGCGGCGCCGACCGCAGGGCTCCATTTCACGCCGGAACTGATGGAAGCTCTCCATGCGCGCGGTATCGGCACGACACGTCTTACGCTTCATGTTGGGGCAGGTACTTTTCTTCCCGTCACGGTGGATGAAACCGAGGATCACAAGATGCATGCTGAATGGGGCGAGGTTTCGCCGCAGGAAGCTGCCACCATCAACGAGGCGCGGGCGCGAGGTGGGCGCATCATTGCGGTGGGTACGACAAGTGCGCGACTTCTTGAGAGCGCGACAGACGAGGCGGGTGTGGTACGTGCATTTTCGGATGAAACTCGCATCTTTATCACGCCAGGTTATCGCTTCCGCGCCGTTGATATATTGATGACGAATTTCCACCTGCCGCGCTCGACGCTCTTTATGCTCGTCTCGGCGCTTCGTTCGATGTCGGAAATGAAATGCGCTTATGCACATGCTATCGCTGAACACTATCGCTTCTATTCTTATGGCGATGCTTGTCTGATCTTCTCCCGTGCCAATGGAACGTCTGCATGAGTGCCTTTTCTTTTTCGCTTCACGGAACTGACGGTGGCGCGCGGACGGGCGTAATCTCCACGCCACGCGGCGAAATCCGTACACCTGCCTTCATGCCGGTCGGCACGGCGGCGACGGTGAAGGCGATGTATCCCGAGCAGGTGCGTGCCACAGGCGCTGATATTGTGCTTGGCAATACCTATCACCTGATGTTGCGTCCCGGTGCCGAGGAAGTTGCCGCACTTGGCGGGTTGCACAGCTTCATGAACTGGCAACATCCCATCCTCACCGATAGCGGCGGCTTTCAGGTCATGTCTCTGTCGAAGCTGCGCAAGATGACGGAGGAGGGTGTCACCTTCCAGTCGCATATTGATGGCTCGCGGCACATGCTCTCGCCGGAACGCAGCATCGAAATCCAGTGTCTGCTCGGCTCCGACATTCAGATGCAGCTTGATGAATGCACGCCCTTTCCGGCGACGGAGGAGGAGGCGCGCGTTTCGATGGAGCTGTCGCTGCGCTGGGCACGCCGCTCGCGTGAGGCTTTCGGGAAGCAACCGCACCGCAAGGAGGGGATGGCGCTTTTTGGTATCGTGCAGGGCAGCACCTATGAGGCAGAGCGGCTTCGTTCTGCCGAGGGGCTGCGTGAGATCGGCTTTGAAGGGTATGCGGTGGGCGGTCTTGCCGTGGGCGAGGGGCAGGCCGAAATGCTTCGCGTGCTCGACTTCACCGTTCCAGCGCTGCCGACGGATCGCCCACGCTATCTGATGGGCGTCGGCACGCCGGATGATCTCGTCGAGGCGGTTTCGCGGGGTATCGACATGTTCGATTGCGTGATGCCGACCCGGAATGGCCGACACGGCCTTGCCTTCACGCGGCGGGGCAAGGTGAACCTGAAGAATGCTCGCCACGCAGCGGACCCGCGGCCGCTTGACGAGGAAAGCCATTGCCCGGCGGCACGGGATTATTCGCGTGCCTATCTGCATCATCTGATCAAGTCGGGTGAGATGCTGGGGGCCATGCTGGTGAGCTGGATCAACATTCATTACTACCAATCCCTGATGGCGGAGATGCGGGCGGCCATTGCGGAAGGACGCTTCGAGGCTTTCAGAACTTCCTTCAAGGCGGCGCAGGCGGGAGGCGATATTGATCCGCTTTGAGCCGGTGAAGGCTCAATCGGAACAATAAGTTGGCTATGGCAAATCCTGCTGTTGACCCCGTGGAATGTGGCGCTTAAGTTCCGGCCAGATTCAGCGGGACGGTTGATTATCTGCCCCGTTCGGCGGGCCCTTAGCTCAGCGGTAGAGCGGCTGACTTTTAATCAGTAGGTCGATGGTTCGATCCCATCAGGGCTCACCACTTTTTCGCGCGGGACGCGACGAAAGTGATGCTTCCGAGTAAAATTCGGTCGGCAGGATTGGTAATCCGAAACGGATAGCCAGTAGCGTTCAGACCAACAGATTCGGAAACACATGCCTGAAAACCCAACGAATCTTCCACCGCCTTATGAGGGCGGGTGTTCTTGTGGAGCGGTGCGGTTTCGTATTGATGCGCGGTCAATAGGGGTACGCATCTGTCATTGTCGCCTCTGTCAGAAGGCGATGGCGGCACCTTTCATTGTGCAGGCAAGTTTTCCTAAGAGTGCTGTCACGGTGATGGGCGAGACGGCGTGGTGGCAGTCATCCCCGCGGCTGCGGCGGCATTTTTGTCCACGCTGCGGCACACGCGTGACGATAGAGCCGGTCGATGCCGACAGGCTCGGTTTTCCGCTTGCGACTTTTGATGATCCTGCTGCGCTTCACCCCGAGATGCATATCTGGGTCACGGCGCGCCTGCCGTGGATCTGTCTTGATAACGGGCTTCCACACTATCCGGAAGCATCGCCCGAGCCTTATCGTGACCCGGAATAAATGGCGGCGCCCGAGAGACGAGCGCCGCCTTTAGTATCAATCACGATTGATGACTTTCACGACTTTGAGCCAGCGCAAATCGCCATGACGCGAAGCCCAGCTTATGGTTTCGCCTTCGCGCATGCCGAGAAGCGCCACGCCCACGGGGGAAGCAAGCGAAATACAGCCTTCCGGAATGTCCTTTGCCGGATAGACGAGCTTCAGCTTTTCGGGCCGGCCCTTCATGCCAAACACGAATTCGACCGTGGAATTCACCGTCACAACCTCGCGCGGGAGGTTTGAGAGCGGCATAAGTTTCGCCCGCGACAATTCCTGGTCGAGGAATTCGGACACTTCAGGCAAGACTTCGGCAAGCCGCTCCGCAATATCGGAGAGCTCGTCGAACTGTTCTTCTGCCACAATAATGGGTGGCAGGCTTTTTGCCTTTGTTTCGTTCGTTTCAGTCGTAGCCATCAGGCTGCCTCCGGTCCTCCGTCGTCGTCCGGCCCGGCATTTTGCGCGCGGGCGGCGGCTTCGGGTTGATGTTCCAGCATTACAATTTCGATGGAGAGCTTGAGACCGTCAAAGGTCTCGGTCACCACCGTTTCTCCCGGTTTGCGGCCGAGAAGGGCGAGCCCCACGGGCGTCAGCACACTCACATACTGGCCATTGTGGGGTACATTTTCGCGCCCGATCGTCAGCATACGCCGTTCTGTACGGTCATTGTCCACTCGGTAACGAACGGTACTTCCCAGCGTGATGACGTTCGGCGGCATTTCGCCGGTCGGAATTACATGTGCATCGGAGAGCAATTTGGCAATGCGCGAGCGCATGGGGCTCTGCATATCGAACTGCTCATAAGTGGCGACTTCAAGACGCCCATAATCATGCAGGCCCAGAATGGGCCTTTCGGCGGTGTTTCCAGCCGAAAGCGGAACGGAATACAGGTGCGGTGTGCTGCGATTGCGCATCGACATTTCGGAAGTCCTCATCAAAGCGAAGTGCCTTAAAAGGGCTCGCCATCGGGAATATTGCAGGGGTGAGCGTAGGGGTATCCCCGGACGTCGCGCGTAAGAATGCAGCGTCGGCCCGGGGTTAATATCCCGCGAGCAACGTTCCGGGAGTCCGAAACTTTCGTGCATTCACGTGTCGCATGATATCAATGTGGCCCTTCACACGCCTTTTGTCAAAAGAGGTTTCATGGCCAGGGCCCGGGGTTTTTCAGCCCGGGGCGAAATACCGCAGACTGGTGCAAAAATGGGCGTTTTGTCGTGTGTAAAAGACAAAATGGTACATTCTTGGTAACTATGACGCGCTACCTTCTTGCGAAATGTCGACGGCGGAGTGCCATGAGATGACAGGACACAGGGAGGAAATCGCGCGGCGGCTGAATGAGGCTCGCCTCGCGGCCGGGCTGACCCTTAGGGATATTGCCGACTCGCTGCGGATAAAACCCGTTTATCTTCAAGCCATTGAGGCCGGACAGTTTGAGCGCCTTCCGGCGCTGCCTCAGACAATCGGCTTTACGCGCGCCTATGCGAAGCATCTCGATGTGGATATCGAGGCACCGCTTACGCGCCTCGGGGAAGAAGTTCACCAGAACATAGAGAGCGTTGATTATTCCGGCCCCGAACCGATCTGGACTGTATCGCCGCGACGGATCGGTTACACCGTCGCCGGAATGGTGATCGGGGCGGTGGTACTTGCGCTTGCCCTGTTCGATTTCTCATCGACCCCGGACGTGCCGGTCCTGTTGGCCGCGCCGGAGCGTGCTGTCGTTACGCCTCCGCTTGCGATGCCC
>JBAYOU010000163.1:0-4725 GCA_041678065.1 Parvibaculum sp.
CACGGCATCGCTCAGCGCCTGAACATGAAGATAGGGCGGCGCGAAGCTCTTGATATCGGCAAGTTTGAACTCTTCATAGCCGAGCGCATTGTCGCCCTTATGCGCGCCGTGGCTCCATTCAGGGTGTGTGTAGCCAATCCCCATCATGTAGAAATTGAAGCGCGGCGTGAGATCGATCCGGGTTTTCGCTCCCTTGCGATCCTCGAAAAAGATCGAGCAGGATTTCGCATGGCGCGAGCCGGAGTGATAAGCGATCTCATAGCTGACGCGGTCCATTTCCTCGGACTTTGCATCTGCACCGAGCGGGCACACCATACCCGATAGATTCCACGCCTCGCCATGCTCGTCATCATTCACATGAAAGAGCGAGATGCGGTCGTCGAAATTGAGCGGCGCCCAGAGCCAGAAGAACTGGAACTCCATTGGCGGTACAAGCGGCTGCTGATCGGCGGCACCAATGGGGCGCACACCCCAGGAGCGGTCGCGCGTGCCGATGAAATCATCAGGCTTCACTTCAATGCGCTTGCCCTTGACCTCGATCCAGCCTTCCCACGTGCCGTTCTGGGTAAGGCGCGTCACATCCATCAGCGTGCGCGCGCCCTGGCGACGCGTGAAGCGCGGCTCTTTCAGCGCAGGCGCGCGCCCCCGGTAAGTGATGTCAGCCTTCAGCCCATGCTCGTTTTCGGCAACACGAATACGCAGCACCTGCAACGGCTCCACCACATCGACGGATATGGGACCGACATGTGTGTCCATCCGTTCCATGTTGAGGTAGCGCGATGCATGAAGGTTGTGCTGCACGCCATCCACGATGACGCTGAACGCCGCATCCATGATGTTCAGATGGGGGTAAACGCCGAGCGCCGCCGCGAAGAAAACATCGCTGGAGCGCGAATAGCCGTTGAAGAAATATCTGTCGTAGAAGTTCCGGTCCGTGCCCGAATAGGCAATGGGTTCCGCCGTCTGGTGAATAGGATAGTCATCCGCTTTCGTAAGCATGGCCTCAACCTCCCTGCCGGCTTTTTTCGTGCCGGAATGTTTTTCTGTTTGTTGATGTCAAGAATGGCTGGGCAGCAGAGTCAGGTCAAATGTGGCGGGAGGTGACGCTGCGGCGGGCTTCACCTTACGCTTCAATCATCTCGAATTCGCTTTTCGCAGTACCACAAAGCGGGCAGACCCAGTCTTCGGGAATGTCGGCCCACCGTGTACCCGGTGCGATTCCTTCGTCGGGTAGCCCTTCCGCCTCGTCATAGATGAAGCCACAGGTCGGGCAGAGCCATGTCTTGTAGTCGCTCATTTCTTTCCTCCTCATTATACCAGCTGATAGTCGATCATCGCCTCATCGAATGGCAGGCGCGTTCCGTCGCAGGTGAATGGCCTTTCAGCGCCCGCTCCCTCCATCATAAACTTTACTTGAATGAATCAAGGATTTCGGCGCGGGAGCCGGGACAGGAGAAAAAGCACATGAAACTCTGGCTTATCCTCGGCGCAATCAGCGGCTTCATCTCCGTGGCGCTTGGTGCCTTTGCCGCACATGGGCTTCAGGCTCGCGTCGGCCCGGCAGAAATTGCGGCCTTTGAAACGGGCGCACGCTATCAGATGTATCACGCATTGGCGCTCTTCGCGGTCGCCTGGGTAGCCGCGCAAGGCGGCGGCTCGCTCGCCAGCCTTGCTGGTTGGGCTTTTGTGGCGGGTACAGTCCTTTTTTCGGGCTCGCTCTATTATCTCGGCATTACCGGCAGCCGCGCCCTTGTGCTGATTACCCCGATCGGCGGCGTCTCCTTCCTGATTGGCTGGGCATCCCTTGCTGTTGGAGCCTATGCACTACGCCTGCCGGGATGGGACGGCTGACCCATTTGTCCTCTGGACAGCCCTAAGCACGCTTCTTATTTTTAACTAGACCGAGGTCTATTTTTAACTAGACCGGGGTCTAGTTTATCGCTATGCCCTACCCCCACTGGGGCATAAGGAGGTTGCTTATGGGCGAACGGATTCTCGTTATCGGCGGCGGTATTGCAGGTCTGTGGACAGTGCTCGCACTTTCACGGACAGGCCGGGAAGTGACCGTTCTGGAGCGTGACGCACCGCCCCCCGAAACCTCCCCCGACGAGGCATTCGAGAAATGGGAACGTAAGGGCGTTGGCCATCTGCGCCACAGCCATGCCTTCCTCGCCCGCGTCCACATCCTCATCCGGGAGAACTACCCGGACCTTATGGAGGAACTGCTGGCATCCGGCTGCCGCGAAATTCTATTCGAAGATAATCTTCCCGCCACGCTGAAAGAGAATTACACGCCCCTCTCCAGCGACAGGGACATGACAATCCTCACCAGCCGCCGCACCACACTGGAATTCATCATGCGCCGCTACGCAGCGCGCCAACCAGGCGTGCGCTTTGTCACCGGCGCGCTTGTCCGCGATGTGCTCACCGAAAAAGAACCGAACGGCGCCCTGCGCGTGACGGGTGTGCGCGTCGAGCATGAAGGCGAAACGAAAGACTGGCTCGCCGATCTCGTCATCGATGCAGCTGGCAAGAACAGTCAGATGATTGACTGGCTGAATGATCGCGGTGCGGGCATTACGGCAGAGACGGAGCGCGCGGGCATTCTCTATTTCACGCGCCATTACCGCCTGCATGAAGGTGTGTCCGAACCCTCCCGCACGAAAATTCCCGGTGCGGGCGATCTGGGTTTTATCAAATATGGTGTTTTCCCTGCCGATAATGGCTGCTTCTCGATCACGCTTGCCGTGCCTGAAATCGAGATGGAAATGCGCCGTGCCATTGTTCGCCCCGAAGTTTTTGACGGGATTTGCGCATTGCTGCCCGGCATCGCAAGCTGGACAGCACCGGAAACATCGCGCGCTGTCAGCCGCGTTTTCGGCATGGGCGAACTCATCAGCCGCTGGCGCCACATGGTGAAGGATGGGGAACCGCACGCCCTCAACTTCCTGCCCATCGGCGACAGCTTGATCCGCACCAATCCGCTTTACGGTCGTGGCTGCTCCTTTGCTGCCGTTGCCGCAGAAGTCCTTTGCGAAACGCTCAGCAAAACCACGAGCCCGCGCGAACGCGCTCGGCACTATCACTCGCGCCTCGCCAAGGAACTTCGTCAATATTATGACGACATGGTGAAGCAGGACCTTGCCGCTATTCGCCGCGCCACGAATGCTCTGAACCCGGACTATCAGCCGGGCTTCAAGGCGCGCCTCGTGAAAAGCTTTGCCGAAGACGCAATCATGCCCGCGCTGCGCAGCGATGTGGACCTGATGCGTGCCTTTATGCGCGCCTTCCACATGGTCGATGCACCGAATGTCTGGATGCGCGACCCGCGCAACATCACCAAGGTGCTGCGCGTCTGGGCACGCGGTCGTAAGCGCAAGGCAGACCTCTACCCGCCAAAGCTCGGGCCGAAACGCGAAGAAATGTATGCCACGCTTGGCATTCCCGCCGACGCTGACCGGCAGCGCATGAAATCTGCCTGATACAAAAGAGAAAACGAAACCCGAGGGAGGAACGGCCATGACATTTCCGGAGCCGCATTACATCGACACGAACGGCATCAAGATGGCCGTTTACGAACAGGGCCCGAAAGATGGTGTACCCGTGGTCATGTGCCACGGCTTCCCGGAGATCGCCTATTCATGGCGTCACCAAATCCCCGCCATTGCAGGTGCCGGTTTCCGCGCCATCGCGCCGGATATGCGGGGCTATGGCAATACGGGCGGCCCGAAGGGCGAAGATGCGGTTCCGCTTTACGACATCGCCCACCTGACGGACGACATGGCAGGCATGCTCGACGCGCTGGGCCTCGACAAAGCCATCTTCGCCGGCCACGACTGGGGCGGCATGGTGGTGTGGCAGATGGCGCTCCGCCACCCCGACCGCGTTGCGGGCGTGATCGGCGTCAACACGCCTTTCATGCCGCGCGGCCCCATCGACCCCATCGTCGGGATGCGCATGGCCTTTGGCGAAGATATGTACATTGTCTTTTTCCAGAAGTTCGGCGTGGCGGAAGCCATGTTCGAAAAAGATGTCAGCCGCTCAATGCGCTTCTGGTATCGCAAGACCGGAACAAAGCTTGCCGACTTCGACAAGCTGCCCGCGAGCGAGAAGAATCTCTCCTTCCTCAAGGCTTTTGCCGCCGATGAAAGCACATGGCCGGGCAAGCGCCTCCTGACGGATGAAGAACATGCCTACTACACACGCATGTTCGAGAAGTCGGGCTTTGAAGGCGGTATCAATTGGTATCGCAATTTCACACGCAATTGGGAGATCACCGAAGGCCAGGCTGAAAAAGTCGATGCGCCTTCCCTGATGATCTCGGCTGCCGATGACATAGTGCTCCGTCCGGAACTCACCATCGGCATGGAGCAATATGTGCCCGACCTCGAAAAACACATCATCGAGGATTGCGGCCACTGGACACAGTCCGAGAAGCCGCAGGAGCTGAACGCGCTCATGGTGGACTGGCTGAAGCGGCGCTTCGGCTGACAATGACGATTGACGATGATGATGCCGGGCCTTTGCAAGAGGGTCCGGCATTGTCATAGGCAAAACTCGTCTTCCGCTGCTAGACTGGGCGTTAGACGCAGCTTTGGCCGACAAGACCTCATGCCCTCTTCCCCCACACGCGACCAAGCGGCACTCCTTTTCGCCAATCAGACGTTTTATCAAGCGTTTGCGGAGCGTGACCCCGTGCTTATGAGCACAATATGGGCCGCGCGC
>JBAYOU010000164.1:0-4696 GCA_041678065.1 Parvibaculum sp.
GCAATGTCCACATCAGCCATGGTGGCCGTGATGCCGAGGTCGGCCAGACTTGTCACACCATGCTGGCTGATGCCGCAGGGCACGATGCCGGTGAAGTGATCGAGATCGGGATCGACGTTCAGGCTTACGCCGTGAAACGTCACCCATTTGCGGATGCGCACGCCGATGGCGGCAATCTTGTCTTCGGCGGTGAAACCTTTTTCCGGACGCCGTACCCAGACGCCTACGCGGCCTTCACGCAATTCGCCTTTCACGTTGAACTCTGCCAGCGTGGCAATCAGCCAGGCTTCGAGGTCTTGCACAAAGGCGCGCACATCGGGCTTGCGGCGCTTCAGGTCAAGCATGACATAGGCCACGCGCTGCCCCGGTCCGTGATAGGTGTATTGCCCGCCGCGCCCGGCCCGAAAAACGGGGAAGCGCTGCGGGTCGATCAGATCAGCCTCATCGGCGCTGGTACCGGCGGTGTAAAGGGGCGGGTGCTCCAGCAGCCAGACAAGTTCCGGCGCACGGCCCTCCGCAATGGCGGTGACACGCTCCTCCATTTCGCGTAGCGCGATCTCATAAGGCACGGGCGTATCGGAGGCGCGCCATTCGGGAGCAGGCTGCTCGGCGTTAGGGAGGGGCAAGGGCTTAACCATGAGGTAACTCTAACATGCCAGTTTAATCTGCGTATCGGGGCTTTGCAGCGCTTCCGATTCGGGCTTGTTCTGTGTCCGTCAGGTGGGGTGTGCTTTGAATTCGGTCAATAATGTCTTTGTCGAGCTTTCCGTTGTGCTTGGCCGCACCACGCTACCTATTCATCAGCTATTGAAGATGGGGCGAGGCGCGGTGATCGAGCTTGGTACGAAGCAGGATGATGAAATCTGGGTACTCGCCAACAATGTCCCTATCGCCCGGGGCGAAATCATTGTGCAGGGCGAGCGTATCGCCGTTTCCATTACGTCTATCCTGTCGACCGCAGATGCTGGCACGATGCATATCTAGGAAGCACATGCTCACGATCAGATCTCAGGGCCTTCGGGCCCTTTTTTGTTATTTATCAAGTTGATAATGTGAAATAAAACATTATACGAAAAACAATTGAATTATATGGCATAGTTGCTATCTCTAACGGGAAATGGGCGGTTGCCGCGGGTAAGCCGTCATTTGCAAAGGCAACCCGAGGAGGGGCCGCCCCATGTTTCCAGTTCTGCTCGATCTTGCCTCTTTGAAGGTCGTTCTGGTGGGCGAGGGCGAAGCTGCGGAAAAGCGGCTTCAAGCCCTTGATAGCGCGGGTGCGGCTTCCCTCGACATTTATTCATCATCGCTCTCGGAGGCGTTTCGCGAGCTCGCTGGAGCACGTTTGAAGGGCGCCCGGCCAGAAGAGGCTGCGCTTCAGCAGGCCCATATCGTGTTTCTCGCGGGGCTTGGCGGTCAGGAAAGCACTGCGCTGGCGGGTATTGCCAGGGCGGCGGGCCGCCTCGTCAACACAGAGGATGTAAAGCCGCTTTGTGACTTCCACGTTCCCTCCATCGTGCGGCGTGGTGATCTGGTCATTTCCGTTTCCACGGGTGGCAAGGCGCCGGGACTTGCGAGAAGGCTTCGGCGGCATCTGGAAGGTTTGTTCGGGCCCGAATGGGCGGGGCGTCTTGATGAGGTCGGGCGCCAGCGTGAAGCCTGGCGGTCGGAAGGGCTGGGTCTCGCTGATGTTGGCAGCCGGGTGGACGCCTATGTAGAAGAGAAAGGCTGGCTTTCATGACAGCAATTGATCTGAGAAAGCGTCCCGGCAAGGCTGCGATGGGCGAAGATCGCGCCGCTGTTATGGACAATGCGTCGGCCATCGTGTCGCCCGCACTTCATCGCTTGCGGCAGGCGCATGCCGGGCTGGGCGGCGTGGAACTGTTGGACGCTCTCATCAAGACGGAGTTTCCGGGCCGGATCGCCGTTGTGTCTTCCTTCGGCGCAGAATCAGCCGTGCTTCTTCATATGGTCGCGCAGATTGATCCGACGACGCCGGTGATCTTTCTCAATACCGGAAAACTCTTCGGCGAGACGCTTCGTTATCGCGACCGGCTTCAGGAAAAGCTCGGCCTCACGGATATTCGCGCGGTGGGGCCGCATCCGGCGGACCTCCTTGCCAAAGATCCGAATGGCGGCTTGTGGAATACTGATCCCGATGGCTGCTGCTATGTCCGCAAGGTGTTGCCTCTTGAACGCGCGCTGAAGCACTTCGATGCGTCCATCACGGGCCGGAAGCGGTTTCAGACAAGCGCCCGCGCGGCCATGGAGACCATTGAGGAAGAGCAGGTGCGCGGCACGGGCGAGCCGGGCTCTGCAACCGGTACACGATTCAAGATCAATCCGCTGGCTGACTGGACGCAGGATGACCTTGAAGCCTATGTCGATAACTACAAGCTGCCCCGTCATCCGCTGGTGAAAGACAACTATCTTTCCATCGGCTGCATGCCCTGCACGGAGCGTGTTCCGGAAGGTGGTTCTTACCGGGACGGGCGCTGGGTGGGCCGCGACAAGGATGAGTGCGGTATCCACCTGCCTGCAAATGTGCATGGCGACGGTATTTAACGGGGATAAGACACTTTTCCTGCGATTTGCCGCTTGAGCAAATGCCGGGGATTTGTTACATCCGCCCGGCCTACGAAACATGCGGTCGTGGCGGAATTGGTAGACGCGCAGCGTTGAGGTCGCTGTGGGGTAACTCCCGTGGAAGTTCGAGTCTTCTCGACCGCACCATCTGATCCCCGTCTTACGGGGCGGGCCTGATCCCTATCCCGAAGAAGGACGTTTCCCGCCTGAGCGAGTGCGCATTTTTGCGCCGCTCCGGGTGGCGACCTTCCTGCAAATAGAGCACACTCGCCGCGTTCGGAACCGCGATTCCTGACGCGATTCTCACCGCTTTTCATGGGAGTGGCGCCCTTGGCCGATCCGACTCTTGCAAACATGCCAGAAGAGACGGCGGAGGAAGCCCTTTCGCCCGCCTTTGTGCGCTCGGTCGTTGATGCGGTGGATCGTGCGGACGCTGCACAGGCGCGTGAACTCGTTATTCCCCTTCGCCCGGCTGACCTTGCCGAACTTTTCGAACTGCTGCGTTCTGACGAACGTGAAGAACTTGTGCGGATGCTCGGGGCCGACCTCAACCCCGAGGTTCTGAGCGAGCTGGAGGAGAGCGTCAGAGACCACGTTCTCAATCTCTACGATCCGAAAGACCTTGCTGCGGCGCTGAGTGAGCTTGATTCGGACGATGCCGTCTATGTGTTGGAGGATATGGATGAGGATGAGCAGCGCATCATTCTCGACCAGCTTCCGGCCAGCGAACGCGCCGTGCTCGAACAGTCGCTCGACTATCCCGAATATTCTGCCGGCCGTCTCATGCAGCGCGAACTTGTCGCCGTGCCGCCCTTCTGGGATGTCGGCCAAACGATCGACTATATGCGCGAGGCGGATGAACTGCCGGAAGAGTTCTACGAAATCTTCGTGGTGGATGCCGCTTTCAAGCCGGTGGGCACGGTGCCGCTCTCACGTGTGATGCGAACGAAGCGCCCGGTGAAGATTTCCGAGATCATGGAAGATGAGCAGACACTCATCCCGGTCACGATGGACCAGGAAGACGTGGCGCATCAGTTTGGCAAATATGACCTGATCTCGGCGGCGGTGGTGGATGGGGATGGCCGTCTTGTTGGCGTCATCACGGTGGATGACATCGTTGAGGTCATCAGCGAGGAGGCGGCGGAAGATATTCGCCTGCTTGGTGGTGTCGGTGAAGAAGCGATTTCCGACACCGTATTGCAGACAAGCCGGAGCCGCATTCCCTGGCTGATGGTCAATCTCGTGACCGCGGTTCTTGCAGCTTCCATCATCGCACTTTTCGACGGCGCGATCGAGGAGATGGTCGCGCTTGCCGTGCTTATGCCCATTGTGGCGTCGATGGGTGGCAATGCGGGCACCCAGACCATGACGGTGACGGTGCGCGCACTGGCGACCCGTGATCTCGTCGATTTCAACGCAAGCCGCACCATTCTGCGTGAACTTGGTGTTGGCGTTCTGAACGGTTTTGTCTTTGCGGTCCTGCTCGGAAACCTTGTTGCGCTGATTTTCGACAATATGTGGCTCGGTACGGTTTTCGCGAGCGCGTTGATGATAAATCTGGTGGTAGCGGGATTGATTGGAATTCTCGTACCCTTGGGGCTGGAAAAATTGGGAGCAGACCCCGCAGTCTCATCGCCCGTCTTTGTCACCACAACGACGGATGTGGTGGGCTTCTTTGCGTTTCTTGGCCTTGCTGCGCTGGTTCTGTTTTACTGAGAGGCGTAGGCAAGAGGAGTTCAAGTATGGCCGTTTTTCAGGCGTGGTGGTTTGGAGTGGTTGCGCTGGCGTCGCTGACACCCGTCATGGCGGCGGCTGATGTGTGGCGCGATGGCGCGCCTATGACAACGGGTCGCGCCTTCGCGGGTGGCGCGCTTATCGGCAGCGATCTTTATGTAGTGGGCGGGGACAGCACGTCCGGCCCGCGTTCCGTTGCCGAGATTTATGACATCAAGGGCGATATCTGGCGCGCGGCACCTGCGCTGCCTGCAGGGCTGCAACAGCTTGGCATGGCGGAGCATGGCGGCAAGCTTTACATCTCCGGCGGCTATGAAGCAGCGCCTGCGCTGCGCCCGCAATTCGGCACCTTCGATAATCCGGTTGAGGAAGCGTCTGC
>JBAYOU010000165.1:0-4696 GCA_041678065.1 Parvibaculum sp.
CGCCCCATATGGCTCACAGGCGCGCCATGGGTGAGATGCCCGCCATGCGACAGATCCATGGCGAGGATTGTATCACCCGGTTCGAGAAGGCCGAGATAGACCGCCTGATTCATCGGTGAGCCGGAAAGTGGTTGCACATTCGCGTGTTCTGCGCGGAAAAGCGCCTTTGCGCGGTCGCGGGCCAGCGTCTCAATGCGGTCGGTGTACTCCTGCCCGCCATAATAGCGGCGCCCCGGATAGCCTTCCGAATATTTGTTGGTAAAGGCCGAGCCCAGCAGCGTCAGCACTTCGGGAAAAGCATAGTTCTCGGAAGGGATGAGTTCGAGCCCCGCCCGCTGGCGGCTTTCTTCTCCCTTGAGTGCGAGGAAGATTTCATTATCGGATTGCGCAAGCTGCGCGCGTTGGTCGGATGTGGGCATCTGGGTCTCCCTTGAGCCAAAACAAAAACGCCCGGCCAGCATCTTCATGTGCTGCCCAGGCGATCGGCTCAATAGACCAGTCTCCGCGCTCCCCGATGGTTGCCCATCTCATATCGCCAGTCGCGCGGAGGATATGTGCGACCGGTAGTAGAGGGAGTATGCGCGGGAAGGCGCCGGAGTCAAATCCTTCCCGCTACTCAGGGTCAAAGCCCCAATATGCGCTTGGCGATGATGTTCTTCTGGATTTCGTTCGAGCCGCCATATATCGATTGCGCCCGCGCACCGAGATAGGCAGCTACAGAAGGCGCGGCTCCCGCTGGCAACGCCGTGTTTCCGGTCCATGCCGGGGCGACGGAATCCGGAAAGGCGGGCTGTGCGTAAGGCCCGTAAGCCTCCATGCCAAGCTCGGTGATATCCTGCGCAAGTTCGGTTGCGATGATTTTAAGGATGGAGGATTCATTTCCCGGCGCGCCGCCATCGACCACGGATGAGAGCGTGCGGAGAACGGTGAGTTCCAGCGCATCAAGCCGTGCTTCAAGCGAAGTCAGTTTCGCCATAAAAGCGGGGTCAGAAAGAAGCTCACGCTCTTTAGCCGCCTTGCGGATATTGCCGAGCTGCTTTCTCTTGCCCGCCACATGCGCATAGGAAGTGCGCTCATGGCCGAGAAGATAGTTGGCATAGGTCCAGCCCTTGCCTTCCTCACCAATACGGTTTTCTTTCGGTACACGGACATTGTCGAAAGTCACACTGTTCAGAGAATGCTTGCCATCAATCGTGATGATCGGATTGACGGTAATGCCCGGCGTCTTCATGTCAATCAGCAGAAAGGTAATGCCCTCCTGCTTCTTTTCTTCCTGCGACGTGCGCAGCAGGCAGAAAATCCAGTCCGCATGTTGCGCGAGGCTCGTCCAGATTTTTGTGCCATTGACGATGTAATCATCGCCATCTGAAACGGCGGAACATTGCAGCGAGGCAAGGTCGGAACCCGATTCCGGTTCAGAATAGCCCTGTGCCCAGAAAGTTGTGCTGTTGAGAATGCCGGGGAGCCAGCGCTTCTTCTGCTCCTCTGTGCCGAATGTGTAGATAACAGGGCCGACATAGAGAAGGCCCATCGGCACGACATTCAGCGCACCTGCGCGTTCAAGTTCTTCATCGAATATGTATTTCTCATTGGCGGTCCAGCCCGTCCCGCCTGCCGCCTTCGGCCAGTTGACTGCAAGCCAGCCCTTAGCCGCCAAGGCGCGCTCGGATCGCTGATAATCCTCTTTCGATGGCGATGCGCCGCTCGCCATTTTCCCGATGATGTCGCGCGGATACTCGTTCTCGAAAAAATCCCGCACCTTCGTGCGGAACTCTTCATCCTTCTCAGAGAATGAGAAATCCATGACCGTCCTCCCCCTGTTTCATTTGCCGGGAAGTTTAGCGGTTTGGGGGATCAGCGCCAGCGCGGGACGCATGAAGCAGAAGAGGCTGCCGCAGCGTCCCGCTCAAAACTCACGCCGTCTTGATCCAGACGGCCTTCACGTTGAGATATTCTTCAAGGTGCTGGATACCGGATTCGCGGCCATAGCCGCTCATCTTGTAGCCGCCAAAGGGAACGGCGGGGTCCATTGCCTGATAGCAATTCACCCAGACTGAGCCTGCTCGGAGCCCCTTTGCGAGCCGGTGCGCCTTGCTCACATCGCGCGTCCAGACTCCGCTGCCAAGGCCGAATTGGGTCTGGTTGCCGCGCTTGATGACCTCTTCCACATCGTCAAAGGGAATGGCGGAGAGGACCGGGCCAAAGATTTCTTCCTGCGCGATCCGCATGTCATCGCGGACATCAGCAAAAACGGTCGGGGCAACGAAATAGCCCTTCGCATAATCACCATCGGTGAGCTGTCCGCCGCCTGCAATCGGGCGCGCGCCTTCCTGCCGTCCGATGCTGAGATAGTCTGTCACGCGATCAAGCTGCTCGGCAGAAACAAGTGGCCCGATCTGCGTGTCGGGATCAAGCCCGTTGCCGATGCGAAGCTTCTTCCCGAAATCTGCAACGCGCTCCGTGAACTCGTCATAGATGCGCCGCTCTACGAAAAGCCGCGTGCCCGCGCTGCAAATCTGGCCCGAATTCGCAAAGACGCCCATGCTCGCCCCCGGCACTGCCATGTCGAGATCGGCATCCGCAAACACAATGTCGGGTGACTTGCCGCCCAGTTCGAGCGAGATGCGCTTGAGGTTGCTGGTGGAAGCATGAACGATCTTCTGGCCGGTAAAATGCGAGCCGGTGAAGGCTATCTTGTCCACATCCATATGTTCGGCAAGCGCCGCACCTGCCGTTTCACCAAAGCCGGTAACGATGTTGACGACGCCATCGGGAATACCCGCCTCGACAACGAGTTCGCCAAGGCGAAGTGCTGTGAGCGGTGCTTCCTCGGCAGGCTTCAGCACGATGGTGCATCCGGTGGCGAGGGCAGGGCCAATCTTCCAGACGCAGGCCGTGAGTGGCCCGTTCCACGGAATGATCGCACCGACAACGCCGACAGGTTCCTTCAGCGTGTAGGAAAAGATTTCGCCGGGAAGCGAATTGTCGATTGTCTCGCCATGTATGCTGATCGACATGCCCGCATAGTAATGCAGCATGCCAAGCACGCGCTGGCGATTGCCAAAGGTGCGGGCAACGGGTGCGCCCATATCGACCGTGTCGAGCGTTGCCAGTTCTTCGTAATGCCACTCGACGAGATCGGCGAGCTTGAGGATCAGGCGCTGCCGCTCATAGGGCTTCATGCGCGACCATGGGCCATCCTCGAAAGCCTGCCGCGCGGCGGCAACGGCGCGGTCGATATCTTCCTTGTCGCCCTTCGCCACATGAGCGAGATGAGCGCCGGTGGCGGGGTTGTGTGTTTCAAACGTCTCGCCTGACGCAGCTTCTATCCAGCGCCCGCCGATCAGCAATTTCTTGGGCTTGCCATCGAGAAATGGATGGTGAGGATTGGCGATCGTGGGAAGCGCTGTCATCGTGTTCGTCCTTGCGTCAGAGATCGCGCGCGCAGACAGGCTGCCGCGTGGAGGCTTGGAAATAGGCCCGGGCGGATGGTCGCCCAAGGCGCGCCGACGGGCAAGCCCGAGAGCAATGTCCCTGACAAGATGTTTGAATGGCTCTTGCGCCGCGCGCAAAGAAAAAGGGCCGATGTTTCCATCGGCCCTTTCCATGGTCTTTCGGTGAGAGCGTGGACTTCTTAGAAGTCCATGCCGCCCATGCCACCCATACCGCCCATGCCACCGGGCATGCCGCCCGCAGCGCCGCCATCCTTCTTCGGCGCCTCGGCGATCATCGCCTCGGTCGTGATGAGGAGACCGGCAACGGAAGCTGCGTCCTGAAGCGCCGTACGCACGACCTTGGTCGGGTCGATGATGCCAGCGGCAACGAGGTCCACATACTCTTCCTTCTGGGCGTCGAAGCCATAATTCGCCTGCTTCGATTCGAGCACCTTCTGCACGACGATGGAGCCTTCCACACCGGCATTCTCGACGATCTGACGGATCGGGGCTTCCAGCGCCTTGCGGATGATGTTGATACCCGCCTGAATGTCGCGGTTGTCATCGACAAGCTTGCCAACAGCCTTGGACGCCATCAGCAGGGCCGTGCCGCCGCCCGGAACGATGCCTTCCTCAACCGCGGCGCGGGTCGCGTTGAGCGCGTCATCGACGCGATCCTTACGCTCCTTCACCTCGACTTCGGTCGCACCGCCGACCTTGATCACTGCAACGCCGCCTGCGAGCTTTGCGAGGCGCTCCTGCAGCTTCTCCTTGTCGTAGTCGGACGTGGTTTCCTCGATCTGGCGCTTGATCTGGCCAACGCGAGCTTCGATGTCCTTCTTCTTGCCGGCACCATCAACGATCGTGGTGTCGTCCTTCGTGATCGAGACACGCTTCGCACGGCCGAGCATGTCGAGCGTGACCGTCTCAAGCTTGATGCCGAGGTCTTCGGAGATGACCTGGCCGCCCGTGAGGATCGCGAGATCTTCGAGCATGGCCTTGCGGCGGTCGCCGAAGCCCGGTGCCTTCACTGCCGCGACCTTCAGGCCGCCACGGAGCTTGTTGACAACGAGCGTGGCAAGCGCCTCGCCTTCGATGTCTTCCGCGATGATGAGGAGCGGACGCGAGGACTGCACCACAGCTTCGAGAACCGGCAGCATCGGCTGCAGGCTGGTCAGCTTCTTCTCATGGAGAAGGATGAGCGGCTCGTCGAGCTCGGCAACCATCTTGTCGGCGTTGGTAATGAAGTACGGGGAGAGGTA
>JBAYOU010000166.1:0-4687 GCA_041678065.1 Parvibaculum sp.
CGGTGCTGTCGGAACAGGAGCTGCTTCCGCGGAGGCTTCTGCTGTCAGTTGCGGCTTGGTCTCCTCCTTGGAGGCTTTGCCGCCTTCAATGACCGTACAACCGCTGATGAGTGCGGCGAGCGAAAGTCCCGAAATGAGTTTCAGGGAAAGTTTCAGTGGTCCGGCAAATGAATGCGCGCGAGCCGTGCCAGTCTGTTCCACGCCAATACCCCTCGTCACAACCGTCCCCGCCCGCTTGTCTTAATGAGTTGTTAGTGAGTTTAATGCGCTGCGCGCGCTGCCGCAAACAGGAAACGCGTTAAGGATGAATGACATAGCTGCCCATCTGTCGGAAAAGTCGATGATTGGTCGGGTTACGGCGAAATCTGTAGCCTTTGAGGATGAGAAGTGATGGACCGCGCGCCAAGGCTGAAGGCGGAAATATGGGTAAAGGCGCTGATACGCCGGTGCGAAGTGGCTGGCGTGTCGGCGCTTGTGGTGCGCAGAGGCGATGCGGGATCGGGCACCGTGCTTCTCAAGGTAAACACGCTGGATGGCGAAGCGCAGATTTACAGCCCCGCGCGTGACGGGGAGGGCGAACTGATCTGGTTGGCGAAAGGGCGGCAGACCGAAGCGGAGGCAGACGCCTATATCGAAAAGCAGCGCTCCTTCGATCCCGATATCTGGGTGGTGGAGGTGGAAGACAGGGAGGGCCGCCACTTCCTGCAGGAAAAGCTCGGCTGACGGCCCCTTCTACGTCAGGGCCGCATGAAGGTGAAGTCTTCATCCGGGTCGAGATGGTCGGCTGCCTCCAGAAGCTCGGCGCGAATATCGTCCGGCGAACGGCTTTCCTTCCATATGCGCAGAGCCTGCTCGAAGAGAATGCGGGCAACAGCATCGCTCGACATCTTCTTTTCATTTGCTTCCGTGAGCGCCGCATCAAGATGAGGCGTGAGAATGTCTCGGGCTGTGGTCATTGCTGTTTTCCGTTTTTTGAATACCAATTCACGCATTTTTGCATAACGCCAGTGCCTCCGCGCATCTGCCAGTTTGTCGCGGAGGCAATTTTCAGGCACTGCGCGGCGCAAAGAGGATGATGCCCGCCGCCAGCAGCGCGAGCGCGCCGCCGCCAAGATCCCACAAATCGGGTCTCTGCCCCTCCGCAATCCAGAGCCAGAAAAGCGAGGCGGCAATGTAGATGCCGCCATAGGCCGCAAAGGCCCGTCCCGCATGGTCGCTTGGTGCGAAGGTGAGGAGCCAGGCGAAGGCTGCAAGCGCGGCAAGCCCCGGCACCAGCCACCAGATGGAATGACCGTTTCTCAACCACGCCCAAAAGGCGAAGCAGCCGACGATTTCGGCAAGTGCGGCAGCGACATAGATCAGATAGGTGCTGGCGATGGTGGGCATGGAAACCTCAGGGATTGGCGGTGTGGCGACTATAAATGCATGCCAGCTCCGCGTCGCGCTCACGGGTGGCGGTTCCGGGCGCTTTCAGTTAGGGTCCGCCGCAAATATTCCGGAGATCAAGACGTGAGCACGACCGAAACCGCCGCCCGGCAATCCGGCGATGTGGAAACGCAGGTTCGCAACCGCCGAACCTTCGCCATCATCGCCCACCCCGACGCGGGCAAGACCACGCTGACCGAGAACCTGCTCCTGAAGGGCGGGGCGATCCATCTCGCCGGTCAGGTGAAGGCGCGTGGCGACAGCAGGCGGGCGCGGTCCGACTTCATGAAGATCGAGCAGGATCGCGGTATCTCCGTTTCCTCCGCTGTGATGACGTTTGAGTATAAGGGCACTACCTGCAACCTGCTGGATACGCCCGGCCATGAAGATTTCAGCGAGGACACCTATCGCACGCTGACCGCAGCCGACAGCGCCATCATGGTGATCGACGCGGCGAAAGGCATCGAGGCGCAGACGTTGAAGCTTTTCGAAGTTTGCCGCCTGCGCGACGTGCCGATCATCACTTTTATCAACAAGATCGACCGCGAAGGTCAGGACCCTTTCGAGTTGATGGACGAGATCGCTTCCAAGCTCGCGCTCGACACGGTGCCGATGGGCTGGCCGGCAGGCATGGGCGGGTTGCTGCGCGGCATATTCGATCCGGAGAATGATCGTTTCGTTCCCTATTCAAAGCCAAGTGGCAAGGGCGTCGAAGAGCCGGAAAGCCTCGACGCTGCCCGCGTGGGCGAATTCATGAGTGCAGATGAACTCGCAAACTTCCGCAACGAAATGGAACTCGCGCGCGGCGGCAGCCCGGAATTTGATGTGGAGCAATATCTCGCAGGCCATATGACGCCGGTTTATTTCGGTAGCGCGCTGCGCAAGCTTGGCGTGCGCGAGTTGCTTGATGCGGTGGTGCGCTTTGCACCTTCACCGCGCCCCCAGCCTGCTGCAACCCGGCTTGTCCAGCCAACAGAACCGAAGGTTTCCGGCTTCGTCTTCAAGGTGCAGGCGAATATGGATGCGAACCATCGTGACCGCATCGCCTTCATGCGTATCTGCTCGGGCAGGTTCAGGCGCGGCATGCGCCTGAAACTATCGGGCAGCGGAAAGACAATCGGCGTCCACAACCCGATCCTCTTCTTCGCGCAAGACCGCGAGGTGGTGGATGATGCTTATGCGGGCGACATTATCGGCATCCCGAACCACGGCACCATTCGCGTGGGCGACACGCTGAGCGAGACGGAAGATCTCGTCTTTACCGGTATCCCGAACTTCGCCCCGGAAATTCTGCGCCGCGTGCGGCTTGATGATCCGATGAAGGCGAAGCATATGCGCCGCGCGCTGGAAAGCCTTGCCGAAGAGGGCGTGACGCAGGTCTTCAAGCCGGAGATCGGGGCGAACTGGATTGTCGGTGTCGTCGGCCAGCTTCAGCTTGAAGTGCTCGCCTCGCGCATCGCGGCGGAATACGGCATCAATGTGCATTTCGAGCCCGCGCCTTATGAGACGGCCCGCTGGGTGCTCGCGGATGATCCGGCCGAGTTGAAGCGTTTTATGGAAGCGCATCGCGGCAACATGGCGACAGATCGCGATGAAGCACCCGTCTTCATGAGCAAGAGCATGTGGGAACTCAATTACACGCTGGAGAAATGGCCGAATGTCCGCTTCTCCGCAACGCGCGAACGTGCGCCCGCAGGGGCGTGATGCGTTCGTAAATTTCCAGGACAGGGCAGACGGTTATAGATGCAGGACCTCAGCGACAGCTTTCGTGAATACTGGACCCTCGTGGTCGAGGTGTGGACCACTGGCGTCTTTGGTATGAATATCGGCGACATCATCGTCGCCTTCGCCATATTCGGCTTCTTCTATGTGCTGCGCGACATCTTCACTCGCCTCGTTCTGAAATGGCTAGATAAATGGGTGGAACAGTCAGGCAATGTCTTTGGCAAGCACTTCCGCGCATCGATCCGCGCGCCATTAAGATTTCTCTTCATTGCACTCGGCCTGTTCTTTGCCGTCCGCTATCTCGACTTTGAGGGCGATCTCGCGGAGTTTTCGAACAACGTCAACCGCTCGCTTATCGCTATCGCGATCTTCTGGGTTTTCTACAACGCGGTTGCGCCACTTCGCGATCTTCTGAGCCAGTTCGGCGCGGTGCTGACACCGGAGATTTTGAGCTGGCTTGTCGGCAGCGCAAAGGTGGGCGTGATCATTCTTGGCGCGGCTGCCGTTCTCCAGATTTGGGGATTGCAAATCGGGCCGATCATTGCCGGGCTTGGTCTTTTTGGCGTTGCCGTGGCGCTTGGCGCGCAGGACCTGTTCAAAAATCTCATCGGCGGCATCTCAATCCTTGTCGAGAAGCGCTTTGGCTATGGCGATTGGATTCTCGTGGACGGCATTGTCGAAGGCACGGTGGAGAAGATCGGTTTCCGCTCCACGCTGGTGCGTCGCTTTGATCGCGCTCCAGTCTATGTGCCGAACCAACATCTCTCCGACAATGCAGTAACGAACTTCAGTGCCATGACGCATCGGCGCATTTCGTGGAAGATCGGTCTTGAATACCGCACCACGCATGAGCAGCTTCGGCGCATTCTTGACGATATCGAGACTTATCTCCGCTCGACGGAAAGTTTCGCGCAGCCGCCTGCGGCACATCTCTTTGTACGGATCGACAGTTTTGGTCCGTCTTCCATAGACATCATGGTTTACTGCTTCACCAACACGATTGTCTGGGGTGAATGGCTGGAGCTGAAGGAAGCGCTCGCCTTCCGTGTGAAGCAGGCGGTGGAAAGTGCAGGCGCGAAATTCGCTCTCCCCGGCAGCGCCGTCTATGTCGAAGCCTTCCCGCCCCTGCCGGAAGAAATTGTGGCAATGGCGAAGAAGTGACGTTTAGCAGTTTTAGCGCAGAGACGCCGCGCTGAACGTATCGCAGGTGGCAGGGTCGCCTGTGTCATAACCACGACGCAGCCATTCCATGCGCTGTGCGCTGGTGCCATGTGTGAAGCTGTCCGGCACCACATGGCCACGACCGCGCTTTTGCAGCGTGTCATCACCAATAGCGTGAGCTGCCTGCAATCCGCCTTCAAGGTCGCCGCGCTCGATCACGATGCCGCCATGGGAAGCGGCTTCCGCATTTGCCGCCCAGACGCCCGCATAACAATCGGCTTGCAATTCCTGCATCACGGAATAGCGGTTTGCCTCCGCTTCGCTGCGTGCATTCTGCCGCGCGGCGAGCACTTGGCGTGATGTGCCGAGCACGGTC
>JBAYOU010000167.1:0-4676 GCA_041678065.1 Parvibaculum sp.
AGACCTTCAAAGACGAGGCGCCCGCCGCGCAGGCAGGTGAGATCATGCGCAATGAGGCGGAGGACAGATGTCGGCAAAGCGACCGCCCCTGCCCTTGCCGGACGCAAAACGCGACGCCCCTTTCAGCGCTTCGCCGGATGCAAGCACCTTGCGCCCATGCTCGAACTCATTGGCAAGCGCGCGGTCATAAGGCAGATCCCACTGCTCATAGGCCGACATGCGATCATGCCGGAGGCACGCTTGCGGGAAACGCGCAATTTCCTGCGCAAGCTTTTCCGCCTCTTCGCGACCTTTGCCTTTCGGCACGACGCGATGTGCAAGGCCGATCTGCAAAGCTTCTGCCGCATCAACCGCGCGGCCTGTGAGGATCAGATCCATCGCGCGCGAATGGCCGATGAGACGCGGCAAACGTACCGTGCCGCCATCAATCAGCGGCACGCCCCAGCGGCGACAAAAAACACCCATTACCGCATCTTCTTCCACCACACGCATGTCGCACCAGAGCGCGAGTTCAAGCCCGCCTGCAACAGCATGACCCGAAATCGCGGCGATCACCGGCTTGTTGAGAATCATTCGCGATGGGCCCATCGGTCCATCAGCCGCAAGACGATGGAACTCTGCACCCGTTGCGGGGGGCACGGAACGATTTCCCTTGCCGCTTGCAACAGCTTTGAGATCAGCGCCCGCGCAGAACGCGCCACCTTCGCCCGCAAACACGGCAACAAGCGCATCCTCATCCTGCTCGAAAGCGAGAAAGGCGTCGGCCAGCGCGTCTGCCGTTTCACGGTCGACGGCGTTCTTCACATCCGGCCTGTCCAGAATGATGCTCGTTACGGGGCCGCTTCTTTCAACGCGGATGCCAGCCATCGCCCACTCCTTCCGATCTCGTACAGATGCTGATTATCACGCCTGTTGCGCGAGGCGAAGCATGGTCAATCGATATGAAAGACATTATAGTCCGGCGCGAAAAGCATTCAGGCTCCAGGCCAGGAAGCAGCGGCGAAATCGGTCCTTTTTGCACGCGCGGGCGCCACTCGCATGTGCGGTAATTTTTTCCCTCTCCGCTTTGCAGAACGCCTGGACCGCGCATCAGCGAGGACCAGAGAAGATGGCGAAAAAGGCGACGGCCAAATCCACTGCCGCGAAGAAAAAACCCGTAGCGAAAAAAGCCGCTGCAGCAAAGAAAGCTGCCCCGGCAAAAGCGACAGCCGCAAAGAAGACGGCAACGAAAAAGCCTGCCGCCAAGAAGGCCGCGCCGAAGACCGTAGCGAAGAAAGCCGCGCCCAAAAAAGCAACTGCGACAAAGAAGCCAGCTACCACAAAAGCTGCGGCAAAGGCCAAGACAGCGGCGAAAAAAGCCGTGACGACCGCTCGCAAGGCGAAAAAGGCTGCTCCCGGTGCCGCCACGCGAACAACCGCTCAGAAGGCAACGCGCGCCGCGAAGCGCGACGTGAAGATTGTGAAGAAGGCGGCGGCGGCAGCTAAAAAGGCAGCGACAGCAAAGAAGCCCGCTACAAAGAAGGCGACGGTTGCGAAGAAGGCAACTGCAGCAAAGAAGCCTGCCACCACAAAGGCTGCTACAAAGGCTAAAGCCACGGCGAAGAAAGCCGTGACGACCGCCCGCAAAGCGAAGAAGGCTGCCCCCGGTGCCGCCACACGAAAGACGGCACAGAAGGCAACGCGCGCTGCAAAGCGCGACGTGAAGGTTGTGAAGAAGGTAGCCGCAGCAGCGAAGAAGGCAGCGACTGCCCAAAAGCCCGCGGCAAAGAAGCCTGCTGCAAAGAAGGCAACGACCGCCAAGATCTCCCCGGCAGCAAAGCCTGCCGCAAAGAAGACCGCAGCAAAAAAGACGACAGCTGCGAAGAAGGCCACTCCGGCCAAAGCGCCCGCGGCAAAGAAGCCGGCGGCGAAAAAATCTGTGACAAAGGCTGTGGCGGGTAAGACTGCCGCATCCGCACCCAAGAAGGCCCGTACAGTGAATAAAACGACCCCCCAGAACAACAGCTTCGGCGCGCGTAAGGTGCTGAAGGTTGGCAAGCGCAGCTACACTTATTTCAGCCTGCCGGATGCAGAGAAGGCCGGCCTTGCCGGTATTTCGCGTCTGCCTTTCTCCATGAAAGTGCTGCTCGAAAATCTGCTGCGCTATGAAGACGGCCGCACCGTCACCCGCGCGGATATCGAGGCTGTGAAGACCTGGCTCGAAACGCGCACCTCTGATCGCGAGATCGCCTATCGCCCGGCCCGCGTGCTGATGCAGGACTTCACCGGCGTTCCCGCCGTTGTGGACCTTGCCGCCATGCGCGACGCCGTTAAGAACCTTGGCAGCGACCCGCAGAAGATCAATCCGCTGGTGCCCGTCGATCTCGTCATCGACCACTCGGTCATGGTGGACAAGTTCGGCACGCCGAGCGCTTTCCGCGAGAACACGGAAATCGAATATCAGCGTAACCGCGAGCGCTATGAGTTCCTGCGCTGGGGTTCGCGCGCCTTCAACAATTTCCGCGTCGTGCCGCCGGGCACGGGCATCTGCCACCAGGTGAACCTCGAATATCTCGCCCAGACCGTCTGGACGAAAGCCGAGGGCAAGGAAGAGATCGCCTATCCCGACACCTGCGTCGGCACGGACAGCCACACCACCATGGTGAACGGCCTTGCCGTTCTCGGCTGGGGCGTGGGCGGCATCGAGGCGGAAGCGGCCATGCTCGGCCAGCCCGTTTCCATGCTCATTCCGGAAGTGATCGGCTTCAAGCTGACCGGCAAGCTCAATGATGGCGTGACCGCAACCGACATGGTGCTCACCGTCACCGAGATGCTTCGCAAGAAGGGCGTGGTCGGCAAGTTCGTCGAATATTACGGCAGCGGCCTCGACAATCTCTCGCTCGAAGACCGCGCGACCATCGCCAACATGGCGCCGGAATATGGCGCAACCTGCGGCTTCTTCCCGGTGGACAATGAGACGCTGAAATATCTCCGCGCCACAGGTCGTTCGGAAGAGCGCGTCGCACTCGTGGAAGCCTATGCGAAGGCACAGGGTATGTTCCGTGAGAAGGACATGGAAGATCCGATCTTCACCGACACGCTGACACTCGACCTCAGCACCGTCGTGCCGAGCCTTGCAGGCCCGAAGCGTCCGCAGGACCGTGTTGCGCTCACCGATGTGAAGCAGAGCTTCCGTGCCTCACTTGAAGGCGAATTCGGCAAGCCCGGCCAGATCGGAACGCGTGTTGCCGTTGAAGGCCGCGAGCATGATCTTGGCCATGGCGACGTCGTGATTGCAGCGATCACCTCCTGTACCAACACCTCGAACCCGAACGTTCTGGTGGCCGCAGGTCTCGTTGCCCGCAACGCCCGCAAACTTGGCCTCAAGGTGAAGCCCTGGGTGAAGACCTCTCTCGCCCCCGGCTCGCAGGTCGTGACCGACTACCTCACCAAGTCCGGCCTTCAGGACGATCTCGACGCGCTCGGCTTCGATCTCGTTGGCTATGGCTGCACGACCTGTATCGGCAACTCCGGTCCGCTTCCGACCGAAATCAGCCAGGCGATCAACAAGAACGATCTCGTGGCCTCCGCCGTTCTGTCGGGCAACCGCAACTTTGAAGGCCGCGTGTCGCCGGATGTGCGGGCGAACTATCTCGCCTCGCCGCCGCTCGTCGTTGCCTATGCGCTGGCAGGCTCCACGCAGATCGACCTCACGACCGAACCGCTCGGCGTGGGCAGCAACGGTCAGCCGGTGTACCTCAAGGACATCTGGCCGGGTACGCAGGAAATCGCCGAAACGGTGCGCGCCTGCGTGACGCCGGAAATGTTCCGCGAGCGCTATGCCAATGTGTTCGACGGTGATGATGCGTGGAAGAGCATCAATGTGTCGGGCGGCCTGACCTATGACTGGGACAGCTCCTCGACCTATGTGCAGAACCCGCCCTACTTCGTAGATATGGGCCGCGAACCTGCCCCGCTCAGCGATGTGAAGGATGCGCGCATCCTCGGTCTTTTCGGTGACTCGATCACGACCGACCACATCTCGCCTGCGGGCAACATCAAGGTTCAGAGCCCGGCTGGCTCCTACCTCAACTCCAAGCAGGTTGGCGCTCAGGATTTCAACTCCTATGGCGCACGCCGCGGCAACCATGAAATCATGATGCGTGGCACCTTCGCCAATATCCGCATCAAGAACCAGATGCTGAAGGGCGTTGAAGGTGGCCTGACCAAGCTGCAGCCGGAAGGCACGCAGATGCCGATCTATGATGCGGCGATGGAGTACAAGCGCCGTGACATTCCGCTCGTCATCTTTGCGGGCAAGGAATATGGCACGGGCTCGAGCCGCGACTGGGCGGCGAAGGGCACCATGCTCCTTGGCGTCAAGGCCGTGATCGCGCAGAGCTTCGAGCGTATCCACCGTTCGAACCTGGTCGGCATGGGCGTGGCACCGCTCCAGTTCCTGAACGACATGAGCTGGCAGTCACTCGGCCTTGACGGCTCGGAGACGGTGACGATCGAAGGCCTCGCCAATGTGAAGCCGCGCACCAAAGTCAACGCGGTCATCACCTTTGCCGATGGCGCCAGGCAGTCGGTCGAACTTCTCTGCCGCATCGATACGCAGGATGAAGTCGAATATTACGAGCATGGCGGCATCCTCCAATATGTGCTGCGCAACCTCGCAGCCTGAGGAAGAAGCA
>JBAYOU010000168.1:0-4652 GCA_041678065.1 Parvibaculum sp.
GCATCCGTATTGCCGATTTCGACCGTGATGCCCTTGCGGCTTGGCAGCACATCGCCGGGGCGGAAAGCATTACCCGATACGCTGTTTTCGACGGCGGAGATAAGAAGGCGCAGCCTGATATCGAGCTTTGCCTCCATCAGCATCTGGGCGAGAGCGAGCACGGAGGCAGCGCCGCCCATATCCTTTTTCATCAGCAGCATGGCGCTTGAGGGCTTTATGTCGAGGCCGCCCGTATCAAAGCAAACGCCCTTGCCGACCAACGTGACCTTTGGCGCGTCGGCGCGGCCCCAGCGCATGTCGATGAGCCGCGGCGCGACGGCAGCAGCGCGGCCAACGGCGTGCACCATCGGATAGTTTTCTTCGAGAAGCGCGTCGCCCTCAATGGTGCGGAATACCGCGCCATGCGCTTCAGCCACTTTCGCGGCAGCAGCGGCAAGATCGGCGGGGCTCATATCGTTTGGAGGCGTGTTGATGAGATCGCGCACAAAGAAGGTTGCACGGGCGAGGCGGCTTACTTCTTCGCCGTCCACACCTTCCGGCAGCATGAGACGCGGCCATTCGCGGGCCGAGCCGGAATAGCGGGTGAAACGATAGGTGCCGAGCGCATAGCCGAAAGCGGCCTTTGCGGGGTCGCCCCGAAACTCGCCCGCAAAGCGATAATCGCCAAGCGGAAGGGCGGGCGGCAATGCGCCAGTCACAAACGGGTCCGACCCGTCGCCCAGGCCGAGCAGCACACCGGAAAGCCCGCCTGCACCATCCGGCAGAAGCAGCACCTTGCCCGCTTCCGCCTTGAAACCCGAGGTCGTAACCCAGGCGGCACCCGGCCCTGCGTGGCTTTCGCACCAGTTTTTGAGATCGTTCGCGCGGATGAGCCAGACGGGAGTTGCCACCACGTCCTGCCGGGGAATGAAAATATCGAGCAAGGGATTATCCGTTCAGAACTCAGGAAATGAGTGATTTCGCGTTGGTAAAACCTTATAGAGAGGCTGAAAGGCCCGCAACGGGCAGACCGCTTGCGGCACCCTTCGACAGACCCATCGGGAGGGCTTCATGACCGCACAGGATTTCGAACTTTTCATCGGTGACAAGAACTGGTCGAGCTGGAGCTTGCGGCCCTGGCTGCTGATGCGTCAGGCGGGCATTCCGTTCAAGGAAACCTCCATCCGGCTCCGGCAGGAGGATACGAAAGCGCAGATCCTCGCCTTCTCGCCGAGCGGCACCGTGCCCGCACTCAAATGGAAGGGCACAGTCATCACGGATTCGCTCGCCATATGCGAGACGATTGCCGATCTCTTTCCCGAACAGCGCCTCTGGCCGGACGACAAGCTTTCCCGTGCCATTGCCCGGAGCGCCGCGGCGGAAATGCATTCCGGCTTTCAAGGGCTGCGCCGCGACATGCCGATGGCGGTGCTGGAGAGTCATCCGGGCGAAGGGCATAGCGAAGAGGCGCTCGCCAGTGCGCGGCGGATCGTGACGTTGTGGGGTGAGTTGCGTCGCCGCTTCGGAGGCGGGGCCGAAGATCAGGGGCTTCTCTGCGGGCGCTTCAGCATTGTCGATGCGATGTATGCACCTGTCGTCACACGCTTTCGGACCTATGGCGTCGATCTGGCCGCGCTGGGGGATGATGGAAGTGCGGCTGCCTATATGGAAGCGATCTTCGCTTTGCCCGCGATGAAGCAATGGATCGCGGATGCCGAGGCCGAGGAGCAGGTAAAGAGCAACGGCTGAAGTCAGGGCCGCTCGGGCGCGGGACTCTATGGCCGCTCGGGCGCGGGGCCGGGCGGCGGCGGGCCCGGATCAACCAGACCAAGCTCCGCATAATAAAGCGCAGCACCGTCATGCAGCGGCACGGGAAGCGAGGCGATGGCGAAGCGTTCGCTCTCCCCCTCCTCTCCCGGCAGAAGGCCCGGAAGCGTCGGCCCTGACAGCAATATGCGATTGCCCGGCAGGAAGAGCGTCTTCGTGATCTTGTAAACAAGATCGGGATCGACCGCTTCATGCACCACCCAGATCATTGAGACCCCGAGTGTCCGCGTTGTCGGAATGAAGCGATACATGCCATCGGGGATTTCGAGCAGCTGGAAATTCTCGCCCGGCCGCGTGAGCTGGCCAAGCTGCTCATCCGCCAGCGGCACAATATCGATAGCGCCGCGATCTGTAAGGCTTGCTATCTCGGCAGAAGGCATTGCGTCGACAAGGAAGAAAGCGTCGATCTGGCCGCGCAACAGGCGGTCAACCGACTCGGCGAGATCATAATCGAAAAGCTGCACCGTACGCCGGCCAAGGCTGTGAACGGCGAGTACGGGCAGCGCCGCCTCGCGCGTGCCGGAGCCGACTGCACCGACGGAGACGCGCATGCCTGCAAGATCGGCGACGCCTGAAATGCCCGCATTGCGCCGCGCGACGAGATAAAGTGCTTCGCGATAGACGCCGGCAATGGCGCGGAGGTTCCGCACCGGCTTCTCGCCACGGAAGGGCGTTTCCGCGCGGGTGGCAAGGTCCAGAACTGGCGCTGCTACCAGCGCTGAATCAAACTGGCCGGAGCCGACCGCGCGGACATTTGCGACCGGCCCGGCAGACGACTTCGCCACAGCCACAAGCCCCGCCACACCACAAGGCAGGTCGCGCTCGCAGCGCGGCGTGCCGGGCGGGCGGCTGATGGCGGCAGCAAGGCGCTCCCCCACCGCGAAATATTCATCGCCAGGGCTGCCCGTGCCGATCTGGAAGAAGGTGACGGCTTCCGGCGGCTCCTCAAGGCTGACGGGCGGGCGCAGATAGATGAAGAGGGCAAGCGCAAAGATTGCCAGAACGCCGAGCCCCGCCAGCACCATTTTGGCGCTCAGACGGGAGGCCGCCGCCCAAACCATGAGGGCTGCCTTCCGGGCCTGACCGATCAGCCTGTTCAACTCCATATAACTTCCGGCCTCCCGACAATCTGCGGTTTCCCACCACTCTTATAATTAATCTTTTCTTGACCGCTCTCCCGCAAGATCAGTCATCGAGAAAGGTCCGCTTCCCGGCGGGCCTATCCCGTTTCACGAACCGGGACCTTAATTATGAGCCTTTTCATTCGCAAAAGCGCGCCTTCTTCACATCGCAAGGGCAAGGCGGCCTGGCTTGCCGCCACGAGCCTCTGCTCGATCCTCGCCCTTTCGGGTTGCGCCACGACTGATACCGGCAGCGCCCAGCATGGCACAAAGAGCGCCGCAGAAGCACAGGTGAGCGAGCCTGCGCTGCGGGAGGCCGCGATTGAAAGCACCAAGACTCAGGATTATGTGGCCGCCGCCGCCTATTGGGGTGCGCTTTACGAGCGCAACGCCAATGACCCGGAAGTTGCGGTCAGCTATTCACGCGCGCTTCGCCAGATCGGCTCGATCCAGCAGGCGCTGAACGTGATGCAGCGCAGCCAGGTTCTCCATCCCGACCATGTGGATGTGATGGCCGAATATGGCAAGGCATTGACGGCAAGCGGCAGGCCCGATCAGGCGAGCGCCATGCTCACCGCCGCTGCGCAGAAGGCACCGCGTGACTGGACGATCCTTTCCGCCCTTGGCGTGGCGCTTGACCAGATGGGCCGCTATGACGAGGCAAAGGCGCAATATAATCGCGCGCTTGAGCTTTCACCGGACAACCCCTCCGTGCTCACCAATCTCGGCCTCTCCCATGCGCTGACGGGTGATCTCGACATGGCGGAGAAGACGCTGCGCCGCGCGGTTGCCAACACCTCGGCTGATGCCTATGCGCGGCAGAACCTTGCCATTGTGCTAGGCCTCAAGGGCAATTTCGACGAGGCGGAGCGCCTTGCCCGCACCGATCTTCCAGCGAATGTTGCCGACGACAATATGACTTATCTACGCGCCATGCTCTCGCAACCGGCGCTCTGGAAACAGATGGAAGAACTGGATCGCGCGCCCGCTGCCGCAAGCCCCGCACCTGCGACAGTCAGAGCCACGGAAGACAAGGTTTCTACATTGTCATCCCAGACACGCAGCTCGATTGAGTAAATCCTACTTCTTCGTCTCAGACAGAAGGGCGCCTGATTCCATCGCGGCGCCCTTTTCTTTGATGACTTATCGGAAACCACGTCATGGCTGGGCTTGACCTGGCCATCCATGTCTTTGCGGCATGATGAAAAGACGTGGATGGCCCGAATAAATCGGGCCACGACGGTTAAAGGGAAAGTCTCGTCAAAGTTCGGCGAGCGTCTTGATGATGGCAGGGCCGAGAATGACGCCGAAGAGGACGGGCAGGAAGAAGACGATCATCGGCACGGTGAGCTTGGGCGGAAGGCCTGCGGCCTTCTTCTCGGCTTCGGCCATTCGGATGTCGCGGTTTTCCTGAGCCATGACGCGCAGTGCCTGACCAAGCGGCGTACCATAACGCTCTGCCTGAATAAGGCTTGTCGCCACTGCTTTCACACCGGGAAGGCCCGTGCGGCGCGCGAGATTTTCATAGGCCATGCGCCGTTCCTGCAGATAGGAAAGCTCTGCAGTGGTGAGCGCGAGTTCTTCTGCGAGTTCCACAGATTGGGTGCCGACTTCCGCCGCCACCTTCTGGAAGGCCGCTTCGATCGACATGCCGGATTCAACGCAGATCAGCAACAGGTCGAGCGCGTCCGGAAACGCCTTCTTGATCGAATCCTGTCGTCGCGC
>JBAYOU010000169.1:0-4644 GCA_041678065.1 Parvibaculum sp.
TGCTTCCTGCTCACGCAGGATCGAAATGATCTGCTCTTCGGTGAACTTCGATCTCTTCATGTCCGGTCCTCTCATTGGGACGGACTCTAGCATCAGATGGACGAGTTATCGGGGGTCACAGCACCCGCTTCGAAGCGCGTGAAGGGATCGACCGCTTCCTCGCGCCTGCCTGCATGGTCGGGCTTCAACCGGACGGCACGCTCTATGCGCCAATGGGGCTTGATGACATTGCCACCATGACCATCCGCCCGAACCGCACCCCGAATTTCTCCGCCGCGCGCTATGTGGAAAAGGCCGCGCGATGGAAATTGCACTGGCCGGAGCTGACGGTGATGGAAGCGTAGAGACTGTTCGAAGTCTCCTGCCTCTTGCGTCACCCTCCCGCAAGGGGAGGGTGGTGATGCTAGGCCGAGAGCCGCTCCTGCAGGAAGGCGATCACCCGCTTTGCCGCTTCCTTTGTCGGCTCACCGTCCCGGTCGATGAGGTCAACAGTCAGAACGCTATGCGGCTTTGGTGCAGGCGATTCCGGGTTTGCCACTTCATCATCAATCTCGATCCCCACAAAGCCCTCACCCAACTCGCGTCGAAGGGCCTCGAACTTCTCCGGCGGGCACATGAAATCGCCCTTGAAACGGAGGCCGAGCACCTTGTCGCCTTTTGCGCAGCGTGCTTTTACGCAGGCAAGTTCTTCGGGTGAAATATGAAGCCCCGCGCGCCGCTTCGCGCCGAGAGGGAAGGGCATGGAAGGTTGCGAGAGAATGGGTGCCATGAGTGATGGCTCCAGCATCATCGAGAGGGCGAAATTACCCGAGAAGCACATGCCGATAGCACCCACCTTCTTGCCACCTGATTCTACATGGGCGTGGCGCGCGAGCGCCCGCAGCCAAGTGGTGACAGGGCTTGAGCGATCAGAGGCGAGGATGTGAAACTCATGCCGGATGCAAAGCTGCGCGATGGATTTTACGACATAGCCGGGTGTGAGAGGGCGGCCTGCTTCACCGAGAAGGAGCGGCATGTGAACCCGGAAACCGGCATCGACCAACCAGTCCGCAAAGCGGATGACTTCCGGCGTGATGCCCGGTATCTCGTGAATGACGATGACGGGGGCACCATCGCCGCGGCTATAGACGGGCTTTGATGCGCCCTCATGGGTGAAGTTCGTCCGCGTATATCTCTCCAGCATCCCAGTCCCCCTCGTTGATCTGACCCATTCAACGGGAGGCGGGGATACGAAGGCAACAAAAAACCCGCCACGCTTTCGCGGGCGGGTTTTTCGATTTCAGGGAGCCTGATTAGTGTAGCTTGGAAGCGAGATCGGCGGTCGACTTTTCGATCAGCTTGGCATCCGCGCTGGCATCAACCTTCTCGGCAATGACCCGCCGGGCTGCCCCGATGGCAACATCAGCAGCCACAGAGCGAACATCGGCCAGTGCTTGAGCTTCGGCCTGAGCGATCTTGTCCTCGGCGAGCTTCGTGCGACGCTCCACCTGCGCTTCCATATTGGCGCGGGTTTCCTTCGCAAGCTGCTCGGCCTCGGTCCGTGCCTGGGTCACGATGTCTTCGGCTTCCTTCATCGCCTCGCGCTGCTTGCGCTGGTAGGAGGCGAGAAGCTGCTGCGCTTCCTCGCGGAGGCGGCGGGCTTCATCGAGTTCCGCTGCAATGTCGGCTGCGCGCTTGTCGAGCGAGCCGGCAATGGTGCGGTGAACCTTGAAATAGCCAAGGATCAGAAAGAAGGCCACAAGGCAGCCCAGGATCCAGAATTCGGCTGTGGCGAACATGGGGGCTTGTCCTTACGCTATTTCGCTGTCAACGGCGCGCTCGGCAGCGGCGCGATCCGCTTCGCCGAGGAGCTGGGTGACGATGGCATCTGCAACTTCCACAGAAACAGCACGAACATTCTGAAGAGCTGCTTCCTTGGTGGCCGCGATCTTCTGTTCCGCATCCGCGATCTTTTCGGCAAGGCGCGCCTCAATGGCGACACGCTGCTTCTCTGTCTCTGCGTTCAGCAGATCGCGCGTTTCCTGCGCAATGCCCTGTGCCTTGGCACGGGCTTCGGCAAGAGCCGTCTCATAGGCTTCGATGGCCTCATCTGTCTGCCGCTTGAACTGGGCGGCCTGGTCGAGATCATCCGCGATGCGGTCGCGGCGCTCTTCCAGCACGCTGGCGATGCGGGGCATCGCCACACGGGACATGAGCAGGTAGAGAGCAATGAAGCTCAGTACCAGCCAGACGATCTGGGATTCGAAGGTGGCTGCGTCGAAAGGCGGAAAGCCTCCCGCATGCTCGGCATCCGGGACGTGAATCTCGGCGATAAGCTCGCTGCCGGGCTCTTGGGCCATGGCTTCGGGCATTTTGGTCTCCGGTCGGTCAGGCGGCCTGCCGCCGGTTGCCCCTCAAGGGAACAACCGGCTGGCCGATCTGCGATGGATCAGACGAAGAGCAGGATCAGAGCGACGAGCAGCGAGAAGATGCCCATCGCTTCGGTAACGGCGAAGCCGAAGATCAGACGGGCAAACTGGCCGTCAGCGGCTGAGGGGTTGCGGAGGGCGCCGGCGAGGTAATTGCCGAAGATGTTGCCCACGCCGATGGCCGCGCCACCCATGCCAAGGCAGGCGATACCGGCGCCGATGAACTTTGCTGCTTCTGCTTCCATGATCAGGTGCTCCTGTTAGGACGTTTGGAGGTTAGGGAACGGCGGGAAGCCGCAACCATTTCGTTAATCGGGGTACTGCGCCCCGCAACCGGCCTTAGTGGCCCGGATGCAGCGCGTCGTGAAGATACATGCAGGTCAGAATGGTGAAGACATAGGCCTGAAGAGCGGCAACGAGAAACTCAAGCGCCGTCAGGGCAACGATCATGAAGAGCGGCAGGATCATGCCGACAAAACCGATTGCACCCATTGTCAGGAATGTCAGGACGAAACCCGCGAACACCTTCAGCATGATGTGTCCGGCCAGCATGCTGGCGAAAAGACGGACAGAGTGGCTGATGGGACGCGAGAAATAGGAGATGACCTCAATCGCCACGACGATCGGCAGCACCACAATGGGAACGCCGGTTGGCACGAAGAGCTTGAGGAAGCGCGGGCCGTGCAGGATGAAGCCCGTGACGGTCACCCCGAGAAACACGGTGATCGCCAGCGCAAAGGTAACCGCAATGTGGCTCGTAACCGTGAAGGCATAGGGGAACATGCCGATCATGTTCGCGAAGAAGATGAACATGAAGAGTGTGAAGATGAACGGGAAGAAGCGCATCGCATCTGCGCCCGCATTGTCACGCACCATATCGGCAACGAATGTGTAGAAGCTCTCGACCACCGATTGCATGCGGCCCGGCACCATGGCGCCTGAGCGCATGCCCAGCGTGGTGAAGAGCGTGACCGCAACCACCGTCACCACCATCCAGAGGCTGGCATTGGTGAAGGAGGCATCAAGGCCGCCAATATTCAGGGGGATAAGCGGCTGCACAACGAACTGGTGCAGTGGATCGACGGGAAAACCGCCAGCTTGTTCGGCGCCTGTTGCCACGGTATTGCCTGAGCCTCAGTTCTTGTCGCCGGATTTGGGCCCGGCTGTTGCGTCACCGGGCTGCTGCCCGGATTGATCCTTTTTTGCGTCCACCGCCGTCACATTCATGGCCTGCGTGGCGCGGAGCACGTTCTTAACGCCCGCTATCGTCCCCAACCCGGTAAAGATCACCAGGCAGATCGGCAGCGTGCCAAAAAGCCAATCCAGGAACCAGCCAATGCCAGCTCCAAGAAGCACCCCGGCCACGAGTTCCGAGGAAAGCCTCATGGCGACACCCATATCGGAGGGTCTGCCTGTCGGCGCTGACCTTTTCCTGTCCGCCCGATCGCCCTTTCGGGTGCCACGTGCGGCCGCGATACGGCTTTCCAGAAGATCAAGTTCTCTCTTCCGGGATGCCTCTTCGCCGTCGGCAGGGATGCCAGCTTCCTCGTTTCGTGCCAAAGCGGAGCCTCGCCGTCAGAAAACACTCTTTCGGAGCCCCGCCCCAGACCGAAGCCGCGCGCACCCTACTGGCAGGGTCATACGCTGTCAAGAACCGCTAGAGGCCGCGTAAGTTGTTGATACAAAAGCGATTTCAAGCTGCCTTCGTGCCTGCGGCAATCGGCCTCGCCAGAACGCTCTTTTGAGTCTCTTTCTACCATGAAAAAGGCCTCCAAAACTGGAGGCCTTTCCCCTGCGTCATGGCGTGGTGGGAAGCCCTCAGGAGGCCTCGCGAAGCGTCTCGGCGGTGTCGAGATTGACCGAAACAAGGGTCGAGACGCCGCGCTCCTGCATGGTGACGCCGAAAAGGCGATTCATGCGGGCCATTGTGAGCGCGTGGTGGGTGATGATGAGGAAGCGCGTATCGGTGGTCCGCGTCATCTCGTCCATCAGATCGCAGAAACGCTCCACATTGGCGTCGTCCAGCGGCGCGTCCACTTCGTCCAGCACGCAGATCGGCGAAGGATTTGTGAGAAACACTGCGAAAATCAGGGACATGGCGGTCAGCGCCTGTTCGCCGCCCGAAAGCAGCGACATGACTTGAAGGCGCTTGCCGGGCGGGCGGGCCATGATTTCGAGGCCGGCTTCCAGCGGATCATCCGATTCGGTGAGCTTCAGATGGGCTTCGCCGCCGCCA
>JBAYOU010000170.1:0-4607 GCA_041678065.1 Parvibaculum sp.
GCTGACGGCGCTGGACTTCACGCTGCATAAGCACGGTGCCTTCGCTCTGGAAGATGAATGGATCTTTTATGGCTGGTTTGGCCTTCTCAGTTCTTTCGCTCTTGTGATCGTGGCGCACATCTTCGCCCCGCTCTTGCGGCGGAGCGAAGATTATTACGCGCCGCACGCCACGGCATCGGAAGAACATCCGGCAGGCGATCTTGCACAGGAGAGCGCTGATGCCTGAATTTCTGACACCCGCCCTTCCCTATATTGCGGCAGCGTTTCTCATCCCCTTCCTGCCGCAAGGCTGGTTACGCAACGCCTTCATGCTCGCCGCACCGCTTGCAGGAATTGCAATCTTCTTGGGCCTGATGCCCGGCCATTACAACGCCTTCAACGTGATGGGTATGCAGATCGGGCTGATGCGGATAGACGCGCTGTCCACTCTTTTCGGCCTCGCCTTCTCTGTCGCTGCGCTCCTTGTCGCGCTTTATGCCTGGCGTGTGCAGGATACGATCCAGCAGGTTTCGGCACTCCTCTATGCAGGCTCGGCCATTGGCGCGGTCTTCGCGACGGACCTTGTCACCCTCTTCGTTTTCTGGGAAGGCACGGCGATTGCCTCCGTCTTTCTCATCTGGGCGCGGCGCACGGAAGGCTCCTTTGCAAGCGGCATGCGCTATCTGATCGTGCAGGTCGGCTCCGGCGTCATCCTGCTTGCTGGCATCGTGCTGCACTACCGCGAGACAGGCAGCATCGCCTTCACCGCAATGGAGCTCGGCAGCCCCGCCACATGGATCATGCTCACCGCCATCGGCATCAAATGCGCCTTCCCGCTGCTCCACAACTGGATGCATGACGCCTATCCCTCGGCAACAGTCACCGGCACTGTCATCCTGTCGATCTTCACGACCAAGCTTGCCGTCTATGCGCTGCTGCGCGGCTTTCCGGGCACGGAACTTCTGATCTATGTCGGCGTCGTGATGGCGCTCTTTCCGATCATCTTTGCACTGCTCGAAAATGACCTCCGCCGCGTGCTCACCTATTCGCTGAACAGTCAACTCGGCTTCATGGTGGTCGGTGCCGGGATAGGCACGCCGCTGGCAATCAGTGGCGCAGCCGCCCATGCTGTCGCCTCGATTTTCTATCAGGGGCTACTTTTCATGTGCGTCGGTGCCGTCCTCTACCGCACAGGCACCGCGCGGGCGACGGCCTTGGGCGGGCTTTACCGCACCATGCCGCTCACCACGCTTTTCTGCCTCATCGGCGGTGCCTCCATTGCGGCCTTCCCGTTCTTTTCCGGCTTCGTCTCCAAATCGCTGATCCTGAGCGCGGCGGGTGAGGAACAATATTTCTATGTCTGGCTCGGCCTGCTGCTCGCCTCCGCAGGTGCTTTCCTCCATTCGGGATTGCGGCTTCCCTATCTCGCCTTTTTCGGCGCTAATAGCGGTCTGCACCCAAAGGAAGCACCCGCCGGCATGCTCATCGCCATGGCGTTCACCGCGGTCCTTTGCGTCTGCGCCGGCCTTTATCCCGCCGCTTTATATGGCTTGCTGCCCTATGAACTGGCCTACGAGCCTTACACCCCCGCGCATATCATCACGCAGTTGCAACTGCTCGCCTTCGTGGCACTTGGTTTTGCACTCATGATGAAGCGCGGTCTCCTGCCTGCTCCGCAGCGCGGCATCCTGCGCGATTTCGACTGGATTTATCGCCGCTTCGCGCCTGCCATCTTGCGCCTACTGAGCCGGCTTATCGGCCGCACATGGGGCTTTGGCGTACGCTTCACGGAACGGCGCGTTACAAACCTGCTTTCCGGCATTTACCGCGCCCACGGGCCCCTCGGTCCGCTCGCCCGCACTTGGCCTACAGGCTCCATGGTGCTGTGGATTGCGGTTCTGCTGGGAATGACGCTCGTGCTGACCTACATTTAAGGATATGGGGGCAGACAGAGCGGGAGGTTTTCCGATGGAAATATCCGGTGAACGGAAGATTCAGGCGTCTCGGGAAGAGGTCTGGGCGGCCCTGAATGACCCGGATGTTCTCCGTCAGGCAATTCCCGGTGCGGAAGCCGTAGAACAGACTGCCGATAACGAGTTCGAGGTAACGGCGGGAGGTGACGTCGGTTCCGTCAACAGCCATTTTCGCGGCAAGATCACCCTCACCGACATCAATGCGCCCGATAGCTGGGCAGTGAATGTCGAAACCGATGGCGGCCCGGCGGGCTTTGCCAAAGGCACGGCCCGGATCACTCTCACCGAAATCCCTGAAGGGGCGCTGCTTTCCTACGCCATCTCCGCGCAGATGGGCGGAAAGCTCGCGCAGATCGGCCAACGTCCCATTGAAGCTGCCACCACAGCCAAGACCGAAGCCTTCTTCGCAAGTTTCGCGCGGCTCGTTACAAGCGCAAACGCCGACACAGATTCCGATCTGCCCGAAATCGTCACAGAAATGAGCGGCGGCATCCCCGTCAAATCCCCTGACCGCGATCCTATTTCGCCAACAGGCGTCCCGCTCATGCCGGATGAGGAAGCAGGCATCAGCCTCTCCCCCTGGCTCTGGGGACCGTTGCTGATCCTCGCCCTCATATTGCTTCTCTGGCTTATCGGCTTTTGACAGAAGCCCGCGTCACGCAGAGAAAAGCACAGCCCCACGCGGCCCGAGCGAAAGCGACGCGCCCTCGCGCCGCACCTCACCCAATTCAAAAATAGCGCTGCCCGCGCCTTCCGGCAGCGTGAATAAGGCCGCTTCTCGTCCCAGGTTAAAGACGCAGAGAAGCCGCTCGCCCTCGCCTTCACGCGTGAAGACAAGCACTTTTCCTTCCGCATCGAGGAAGCGGATATCGCCAAGCCGTAAAGCAGGATACGCCTTGCGCAGCGCAATCATGCGGCGGGCATGAGCAAGCACCGAATTCTCATCCGCCTCTTGAACATCAACCGCCCTCATCTTGTGATAGTCGGGAATGGGTAGCCACGGCTCGCCACTGGTGAAGCCAGCTCCCTGCGGCGCACTCTCCCAGGGCATGGGCGTTCGGCAACCATCCCGCCCCTTCACCCAGGGAAAATAGAGATCGCCTACCGGGTCCTTGATGTGATGGCGCTCAAGGTCAACTTCCGGCAAGCCAAGCTCCTCGCCCTGAAACATCAGCACATTGCCCTTCAGCGCAAGAAGCAGCGTCAGCGCAATTTTCGCCAATGCATCATCACCTTGCCCGCCACCCCAGCGCGTTACGGGGCGCGGTACGTCGTGATTTGAGAAAGTAACGCAGGGAAAGAGATCAACAAGCGGTGCCAGCAGCTTCTCGTAATAGGCGCGGAAGACCGGCGGCTCAAAACTCCAGTCTTCAATGAAATCGAATGTGTAGCCCGTATGCAGCCGCTCCAGCCCGCCCGCATAAAGGCCCAGCATTTCCGGCCGCTCGGAGAACTCACCAAAGGCAAGCCGCGCGTCATACTCCTCCATAACGGCGCGTACACGCTTCATCACCCATTCATTTTCCGGCAGGTTCGCATCATATATATGCTGCTGCAGGCGCGGCGCATGTGCCCAATCCATGAAGCTCCGCTTGTCGTGCGGCAGCGGTGGATTGTCCTTCAACTCTGCATCGTGCAGATAAGCATTGGCCACATCGAGCCGGAACCCATCCACGCCGCGATCTAGCCAGAAGCGCAGCACGTTCATGCAGGCTTCCACCACTTCCTCATTGTGGAAGTTGAGCTTTGGTTGGCTCTTCAAAAACTTGTGGTGGTAGTACTGGCGCCTGATCGGGTTCCATGACCATGCCGGGCCGCCAAAAGCTGACAACCAGTTATTGGGCACCGTGCCGTCTTCCTTTGCATCCGCCCATACATACCAATCAGCCTTCGGATTTTCGGCAGAGAGCTGACTTTCCTGAAACCACTGGTGCTGTTCAGATGTATGCGCCAGCACCTGATCGACAATGAGCTTCAGCCCACGCTTGTGAACCTCGGCAACAAGCCGGTCGAAATCCGCAAGCGTTCCCATCTCCGGTGCGACATCGCAATAGTCGGAAACGTCGTAGCCGAAATCCTTGTTGGGTGACGGGTAGAACGGCGAAAGCCAGATGGCATCCGCCCCGAGCGAGGCGACATGATCGAGCTTTTCTTCAATGCCTTTCAGATCGCCAATGCCATCGCCATTCGTATCGCGAAAGCTGCGTGGATAGATCTGATAGACAACCGCCCCTTTCCACCACTCGACCTTGCCCCCTGCCACCTGCATCCTCCTAGTTCAACATGGCGATTGGTGCGAGCGTCGCGCCAATCTCCTCATGAATGACCAGATCAGCGATCTGATCAAGTTCAGTCGGCTCGCGATTGAGGATCACGAGCGTTGCGCCGTTTCGCTTTGCGAGAATGGGAAAACCCGCCGCCGGATAGACCTGCAACGACGAACCAATGGCAAGAAAGAGATCGCAGCCCAGCGTCGCCTCATGCGCGCGGTTCATCTCTTCTTCCGGCATGGCCTGCCCGAAAGAGACCGTTGCCGATTTCACGATGCCGTTACAGGAGCGGCAATCCGGCGCGCGCCCCGATGCTTCGAACATTTCCCTTACCCAGAAAAGCTCATGCCGCTCACCACAATCAAGGCACTTCGCATAGGTGCCA
>JBAYOU010000171.1:0-4600 GCA_041678065.1 Parvibaculum sp.
TATGCCCGCCCTGTCGCGCCCATGCGCCATCGCCTGCCGCCCATCGGCGCGCGGGTGCTTGCCGTTGCGCGCACGGCCTTTGCCAAGCGTGGCTTTCATGAGGCCCATATTCTCGCCCATTGGACGGAAATCGTGGGCGACGGGCTGGCGGAGTTCTCTGCCCCGGAAAAGCTCACCTTTTCGCGCGGAACGGCCAGCGACAATCGCGGGCCGCGCGGCGGGGCCGTCCTCAGCATCCGCGTGGATGGGCCGGTTGCCCTCGAAATCCGCCATCTGGAGCCGCAGATCATCGAGCGGATCAACGCCTATTACGGATATGGCGCGGTAGAGCGCCTCAAGATCACGCAGGGGCCGCTGCCACCCAAGAAAAGACCCCGTTTCCGCAAGATCCGGCCCCTTGCGGCAGAGGAACGCGCGGAACTGGTGCAGAAACTCGAGAATATTGAAGAACCTGGGCTGAAAGAGGCGCTGGAGAAACTGGGCGAGCGGATTATCGGCGCCACCGGCGGAAAGAATGGTGCGCGCCCGCGCCGCTAAGGTTCAAGCTGCCGCTCCGCCTTGTGAGTCCCGATTCTCGGTCCAAGGCAACAGAAAGGTTTGGTTGAGGGGCGTGCCCATCACCGCCATAATACCCCAACATCTGGTAGGAACCTGCTCCCGTGAATCAACATAAAGCTATCATTGCTGGCGCTGCCGTCGTTCTCGTCGCCGTTCTGGGCGTCCTTGCATATCTGCTTCTCGGCTCCAACGGGCGCGCGACGGAGGGGGGCCGGGTACCCGGCACCGCCTTTGAGCGCGACCTTCTCGTGCCGGGGCCGCTGGGCGACATGGCGAAGGGCGACCCGAACGCGCCCGTGATCGTGATCGAGTATGCTTCGCTCACCTGCAACCATTGCGCGAGCTTCGCCACTAACACCTTCCCGCATCTGGAAAAGAACTATATCGAGACGGGCAAGGTCTATTATGTCCTGCGCGACTTCCCCTATGACCCGATCGCTACGGCGGGCTTCATGCTTTCGCATTGCGCGGGGCCGGAGCGCTATTTCGGCTTCGTGGACACGCTTTTCGCCAAGCAGACGGAATGGGCCTTTACCCAGACGCCGATGGAAGATCTGAAAGCCATTGCGCGGCAGGGCGGCTTCTCCGAAGAGCGCTTCGACCAGTGCATGAAGGATGAGCGCATCTTCAATCATGTGAAGGAAGTGGCCACCAAGGGCGCGAAGGAATTCGGCATTCGCTCGACGCCAACCTTCTTCATCAATGGTGAAAAGGTGGAAGGCGCGCTGGCCTGGAGCGAGTTTGAACCCCTCATCGTCAAGGCGCTTGGCCGCCCTGCGAGCGGCGCTGCTGCTGCCCCGGATCAGGCCGACGAACAGGAATAACCCCGTGTCCGCGCAGGTTTTTCCGCGCGCCACAAAAGATCGAGAAAGACAGTGAAGTTCAATCGCCTCCGGCTTTCCGGTTTCAAATCCTTCGTTGACCCGACCGATCTCATCATTGAGCCCGGTCTGACAGGCATTGTCGGCCCGAACGGGTGCGGCAAGTCGAATCTGCTTGAAGCCATGCGCTGGGTCATGGGCGAGAACTCGTTCAAGAACATGCGTGGCTCCGGCATGGAAGACGTGATCTTCGCCGGTACGAGCGGGCGGCCTGCGCGCAACCATGCGGAAGTCGTTCTCTATATCGACAATGGCGACCGCTCCGCCCCTGCCGCCTATAATGAATTTGATGTGATCGAGGTTTCGCGCAAGATCGAGCGCGATCAGGGCTCGACCTATCGCATCAATGGCCGCGAAGTGCGCGCGCGCGACGTGCAGCTTCTCTTTGCTGATGCCTCCACCGGTGCCCACTCCCCTGCCCTTGTGCGGCAAGGACAGATCGCGCAGCTCATCTCATCGAAGCCGATCAACCGCCGCCGCATTCTTGAAGAGGCCGCCGGCATTACCGGCCTCTATACACGCCGCCATGAGGCGGAACTTCGCCTGCGTGCGGCGGAAACAAACCTCACCCGTCTTGACGACGTTGTGGCGCAGGTTGAGTCGCAGCTTGCGAGCCTCAAGCGGCAGGCCCGGCAGGCCGTGCGTTATCGCAATCTTTCAGGCCAGATCCGCGAAACGGAAGCGATCCTTCTCCATCTGCGCTGGGAACATGCAACAGCATCGCTGAAGCAGTCGGAAGAAAAGCTCGTCGAGACCGATCAGCGCGTTGCGGAACTGACGCGGGAAGCAGCCGCCGCAACGACCATTGAAGCGGAAGCAGCAGATCGCCTGCCGCCGCTGCGCGAGAAGGAAGCAGAAGCGGCAGCGCGCCTCCACCGCCTCACCGTTGAGCGCGAAAATCTCGACGCCGAGGAAACGCGCGCGAAGGAACAGGCAGCGCGTCTCACCGCCCGGCTTGAGCAGATCGGCCATGACCTTACCCGGGAGCGCGCCTCCATCGAGGATACGCGCGGCGCGATGGCACGGCTCGAAACGGAAGCGCAGGAACTGACCAGCGCTCAGGAAGGCCAAATCGAAGCGCAGGAAAGCGCAGCGCGGCGCGTTGAGGAAACACGCCAGACGCTTGAGACGACTGAAAACGAACTCGATCAGCTCAATCAGGAAATCGCGGCACTGGCTGCCGAGCGTACGAGCCTTGTGCGCAATATTGAAGCCGGTCGCCAGCGCATTGAGCGGCTGGAACGCCAGCTTGCAGATATTGCGCGCGAGCGTGAAACGCTTTCGGATGCGGAAGAAAAGAAGGCGCAGATTGCGCTGCAATCCGCTGAGCTCGACGAAGCGGCTGCGCGCGTCGTGGAAGCGGAACGGCTTGCGCTTGAAGCGGAAGAAGCACGCCGCAGCGCGCAGGAAGCCGAGAAGGCCGCGCGCGAGCCGATGCAGATGGCAGAGCGCACGGCAGGCGACCTTGCTGCCGAAGCAAAGACCCTTGCCGATCTTCTCGCCGTTGATGAAAGCGATCTCTGGCCGCCCGTGATCGATGCAATCAAGGCGGAACATGGCTATGAAACCGCGCTTGGTGCAGCACTTGGCGATGATCTTGCCGTGCCGGAAGATCAGGCCGCGCCAATCCATTGGGATACGCTTCCCGCTTTCGACCCCGCCCCTGCACTGCCCGAAGGTGTGACACCGCTCTCCTTCTTCGTGAAGGGTCCGGCCTCGCTTGCGCGGCGTCTCTCGCAGATCGGCATTGTCGTGTCGGTGGAAGAAGGCACGCGCTTGCAGGCGCAGTTGAAACCCGGCCAGCGGCTTGTCACGCAGGAAGGCTCGCTCTGGCGCTGGGATGGCTACACCGCTGCCGCCGATGCGCCGACTGCTTCCGCCCGTCGCCTTGAGCAGCGCAACCGCCTTGCTGATCTCGAAGAAGAGCTTGCAGCAGCACGCGCGCGCGCAGCAGAAGCACGCGCCGCTTTCGATGCTGCGCATGTCGCTTCCGAACAGGCCGCGCAGGAAGAACAGGCGCGCCGCGCCGCGCTGCGTGAAGCACAGGGCGCGCAGAACCGCATTCGCGATGCGCTGGCCGCTGCAGAGCGCGCTGCTTCCGCGCAGCTTTCACGCCTTGCGGCCCTCGCCGAAGCAAATGATCGGCTTGCGGGCGATAAGGTCGAAGCTGCCCGCACGCTCGAAGAAGCTGAGATTGCGCTTCAAAAGCTGAAGCCGGATGCAGAACCGCGCGCGAAAGCTGATGAGTTGCGTGATCGTGTGGCAACACTCCGCGTCGCACTGTCGGAAGCACGCGCCGAGTATGAAGGGCTGCGCCGCGATGCGGAACAGCGTGTCCGTCGTCTCTCGGCCATCACGCAGGAGCGTGATGCATGGCAGCTTCGCGCTACCAATGCCGAGCGACAGATCGCCACGCTTGAAGAACGCAAGACGGAAGCAGAAACCGAACTCAAAACGCTGGAAGGCATTCCCGCCGAGATCGAAGAAAAGCGCCGTGCGCTTCTCACCTATATCGCTGACGCCGAAACGGCGCGCAGCCAGATGGCGGACGAACTCGCCACCGCTGAGAAGCATCTCTCCGAAGCCGTCAAGCACGCAAAAGATGTGCAGCATCAGCTTGGCGAGACACGCGAGGAACGCGCTCGCATCGACGGCCTCGTCACCGGCGCGCGGGAGCGTGTTGCCGAATCGGAAGAACGCATCCGCGAAGTGCTCGAATGTGAGCCGGAAGCGGCGATCAAGCAGGCCAATCTCGAGGAAGGCGCAACCCTGCCCAATCTCGACCAGATTGACGCGAAGCTTGAGCGGCTGAAGCGCGAGCGCGAAAGTCTTGGCGGCGTGAATCTGCGCGCCGAGGAAGAATCACGCGAACTGACCGAGCAGCTCGAAACCATGACGGCTGAGCGTGAAGACCTCGTCAGCGCCATCGCCAAGCTGCGTCAGGGCATTGGCAGCCTCAACCGTGAAGGCCGGGAGCGCATGCTCGAAGCCTTCGAGAAAGTGAATGCGAATTTCTCGCGCCTCTTCACCCATCTTTTTGGCGGCGGCGAAGCCCATCTGAAGCTCACCGAATCGGATGATCCGCTGGAAGCCGGCCTCGAAATCATGGCCCGCCCGCCCGGCAAGCGCCTTCAAGTCATGTCGCTGCTTTCGGGCGGCGA
>JBAYOU010000172.1:0-4594 GCA_041678065.1 Parvibaculum sp.
GATCGCTTTCACTTCCGGAATGTCACCAACCGGCGTGGAGGTCGCATGCGGATTGATGTAATCGACAGGCACTTTCACATTCTCAAGCGCCATCTTCATGCAGCGCACAGCACCTTCGCCCGACGGGGCAACCATGTCGGCGCCGTCAGCGGTCGCGCCATAGCCGACGATCTCGGCGTAGATCTTCGCGCCACGCGCCTTTGCGTGTTCCAGCTCTTCCAGCACGAGAATGCCGCCGCCGCCCGAGATGACGAAGCCGTCACGGTCTTTGTCGTAAGCGCGGCTCGCCTTTTCCGGCGTGTCATTGCGCTTGGAGGACATGGCACCCATGGCGTCGAAAAGAACGGAAAGCGTCCAGTCGAGCTCTTCGCCACCGCCCGCAAACATGATGTCCTGCTTGCCCCACTGGATCATCTCCGCCGCATTGCCAATGCAGTTGGCAGAGGTCGAGCAGGCCGAGCTGATCGAATAGTTGACGCCCTTGGTCTTGAACCAGGTCGAGAGGTTTGCCGAGCAGGTGGAAGACATGGCTTTCGGCACGGCAAAGGGGCCAACCTTTTTCGGGCCTTTCACGGGTTCCGTGCGTGCCGTGTCTGCTGCGGAAACGATTGCCTTTGTGGAGGGGCCGCCTGAGCCGACGATAAGGCCTGTGCGCGGATTGCTCACATGTTTTTCTTCAAGGCCCGCATCCGCAATCGCCTGGTTCATCGCAATCCAGGCATAGGCAGCGCCATCGCCCATGAAGCGACGTGCACGGCGATCCACCGCTTCATCAAGATCGATCTTCAGGCTTCCATGCACCTGGCTGCGAAAGCCCATTTCGGCGTATGTGTCCGCCTTCGCGATGCCGGACCTGCCTTCGCGAAGGCTTGCCGTCACTTCCTGAGCATTATTGCCGATGCTGGAGACGATACCGAGCCCCGTGACGACCACTCGTCTCATGACAGTCTCTCTTTCACTATGTGCGGAACATACGAAAAGGTGAGGGGCGATTGCTGAGCATCAAATGTCGGCACCGCCGGTCTGCCTGCTTTCCCTGTCCGCTTCCCTTCTGGATGTCGATCTGGTGTTGCTGACTTGTGCCAGGCTTCAGGCTGGCTGCTCGGCTGACCCGAACAGGCCTACCCTCATATCGGTGATCGTGAAGGCCACTTCGCCATCGGCCTTGATGATGCCGTCTGCGATGCCCAGCACAAGCTTGCGATTGATGACGCGCTTGAGATTAATGACATATTCGAGCTTTTTCACGCTCGGCGTCACCATGGCGGAGAATTTCACTTCGCCCACGCCAAGCGCGCGGCCCTTGCCCTGTGCGCCGATCCAGCCAAGGAAAAAGCCGAGAAGCTGCCACATGCCATCAAGGCCGAGGCAGCCCGGCATGACCGGATCGCCTTCGAAATGACAGGGGAAGAACCAGAGATCCGGGTGAATGTCGAACTCGGCAAGGATCTGTCCCTTGCCATATTCGCCGCCCTCCTGGCTGATATGGGTAATGCGGTCGATCATGAGCATCGGCGGAAGAGGAAGCTGCGGATTGCCCGGTCCAAACATGCGTCCGTGGCTGCATTCAAGCAGGTCTTCCAGGGAATATGCCGATTTCTGTTCCGCCATCGTTTATCCGCTCTGTCCTGTGCCGCGTTGCGCCTCTCCGGCAAATTCCGCTGGCCGTCCCCGATGATGGGAGAGCTTGTGCCCGCCCGGTTTATAGCCCTTTGCAAGGCTTGTTTGCTTGTCCGGAAGGCTTCGTAACATACCCGTATGCTGTCGCAAACCCTTGATGCAAGGGCATTTTGCCGATGTGGGGGCTTTTCCCCGGCGTTAAGTGGCCTTGACAAATCCGTAACCGGGACACTATCTACTGTTTGTAACGATTACAAACTGCAGGCGGAGTGTGTCCCGATGGATATGGCCCGCAGGGTGTAAGGCGCAATAGTGAAGAGGAACGGTCCGGTGACGCAGGAAAGACCCTACGCACAGACGCTTGCAAGGCTCCGCGAGTCCGGCCTGCGGCCCACGCGGCAGCGGCTGGCGCTTGGCCGCCTTCTCTTCGATGGCGGTGACCGCCATGTGACGGCTGAGGCGCTGCATGACGAGGCCCAGAAGGCCGGCGTCAGCGTGTCTCTTGCGACCGTTTACAATACGCTCCACCAGTTCACGGGCGCAGGTCTTCTGCGCGAAGTGGTGGTTGATTCTTCGCGCACCTATTTCGACACCAATATCCATGACCATCATCACTTCTTTATCGAGAAGGATGGCGCGCTCATGGATATTGCAGGCGACGATGTGCTGATCGGCAAGCTGCCGCCCGCGCCGGAAGGCATGGATGTCGCGCGCGTGGATGTGATCGTTCGCCTGCAGGAGCGCAAGCCTCCGCGTTAATGATAATTCTTCGCAAAAACAAAGACTAAAAAGGTTGTTTGGATATATTCCAAACTATTGACCTGTGCTGTGCAGAGGCCTAGAGTCGCGGCCATGTTCTGCTCTTGCTTATGAAAACAGGCGGGGCGGACCGGGATCGGGGCTCTCATTGCCCGCGCCGGGCGCTGCGTATCGCTGCCCGTCCGATCTCAGCAGTTGAACAACATCAAAGACAGGTGAGGAGAACATCATGGCATCGCTGTCCGGTACCAAGACCTGGGAAAACCTGAAAGAGGCGTTTGCGGGCGAAAGCCAGGCCAACCGCCGCTATCTCTATTTCGCCCAGAAGGCCGACGTGGAAGGTTACAACGACGTGGCCGCCGTGTTCCGCTCCACAGCGGAAGGCGAAACGGGTCATGCTCATGGCCATCTGGAATTCCTTGAGGAAGTAGGCGACCCGGCCACGGGTGAGCCCATCGGCGCGACCGACCAGAACCTCAAGGCTGCCATCGCCGGCGAGACGCACGAATATACCGACATGTATCCGGGCATGGCTCGCACCGCGCGTGAGGAAGGCTTCGACGAGATCGCCGACTGGTTCGAGACGCTTGCAAAGGCAGAAAAGAGCCATGCTGGCCGCTTCCAGAAGGCGCTTGACAGCCTTGGAAGCTAAGAGCTTCGGCTAAAAGTCGGCGGCGGGACGGGGCCTTGTGAACAGGCGTCGCCCGCCGTCCACGTCGATATCGTCATCTCGCTGGGAGGAAGAGAAGGCCGATGAGCAGTTCGCTGGAAGGCACGCCCGCAGACGCAAGCCCCAAATCCGCAGCACCGCGCGAAGGTAGCACCGAAGCGCCGATCCGCCACCCGATCGACTGGCGCAATCCCGATTTCTATGATGCCGAAAAGCTGGACGCAGAAATGCGCCGCATATTCGACATCTGTCATGGCTGCCGCCGCTGCTTCAATCTTTGCGACAGTTTTCCCCGCCTCTTCGATCTCATTGACGAAAGCCCGACCGGCGAACTTGATGAGGTGAAGTCGGAAGATTTTGGCCCCGTCGTTGAAGCCTGCACGCTTTGCGACATGTGCTTCATGACGAAGTGCCCCTATGTGCCGCCGCATGAATTCAATCTCGACTTCCCGCATCTGATGCTGCGCTACCGCGCGGCGGAAGCGAAAGAGAAGGGCAAGTTCCCCTTCATTCCCGATCAGCTTGCGCGGATGGACCGGAACGGCAAGCTCGCCGCCATGGCAGCGCCGCTCGCAAATTGGGGTTCGGCAAAGGGCAATGCGCTGACACGCCCGGTGCTTGAAGCGGTTGCCGGTATTGATCGCCGCGCCGATCTGCCAAAGTTTCACGGCCAGACCTTCACCATGCGCGCGCGCAAGCAGGACCGCGATGGCGTGGCCGCGCCGAAGGAGGCACCTGCAAAGGGCCGCAAGGCGGTGATCTTTGCGACCTGCTTCGTCAACTACAACAATCCGAAAGTCGGCGAGGCTGCCCGCCTCGTGCTCGCGCATAATGGCGTTGAAACGCAGGTCGCTTATCCCGGCTGTTGCGGCATGCCCTTTCTCGAGCAGGGCAACATTGAAAAGGTCGCCGCGCAGGCCGAGAAGGTCGCGCGCGATATGTGCGAGTGGATCGACAAGGGCTATGACATCATCACGCTGACTGCCTCATGCGGGCTGATGTTCAAGTTCGAATGGCCGCTCATCCTGCCCGACAACAAGGATGTTGCGAAGCTCTCCGCCGCCACGCGCGACATTGACGAATATGTCGTGGATATAGCGAAGAAGGAGGGGCTCGCCCCCGGCCTTCGCGCGGTTGAAGGCGGCGTCACTGCCCATCTTGCCTGTCATGCGCGCGCCCAGAATATGGGTGCGAAGTCAGCCGAGATGATGCGCCTCATCCCCGAAATCAAGGTAGATATCGTCGAGCGTTGCTCCGGACACGGAGGAACATTCGGTGTGATGAAGGACACGTTTGAAACTGCCATGAAGGTCGGCAAGACCGCTGCCCGCAACGTGTCGAAAACGGGCAACAAATATGTCACCTCCGATTGCCCGCTTGCGGCAAAGCATCTCGTTCATGAAATAAACGAAATGGGTGAGCCGGTGCCGCCCTCGCCCTATCATCCGATCGAGATCATGGCGCGCGCATGGGGTCTCATAAGCTGACCCTGCAGAAGCAGTTTGTTTGAAAGTTGGTTGCGATGAAAAAGCAGATCACTCCCGC
>JBAYOU010000173.1:0-4568 GCA_041678065.1 Parvibaculum sp.
GCCGCCGACATGGCGACCGTCCTTTTCACGAAATTCCTGAAGATCGACCCCCGCCAGCCCAACTGGCCAGACCGCGACCGTTTCGTGCTCTCTGCGGGCCACGGCTCGATGCTTCTTTATGCACTGAACTATCTCCTCGGCTATGAGGACATGACGATCGAGCAGATCCGGAACTTCCGGCAGCTCGGTGCAATCACGGCGGGCCACCCGGAATATGGCCATGTCGCAGGCGTCGAAACCACGACCGGCCCTCTCGGTCAGGGCATTTCCACCGCTGTGGGCATGGCACTTGCCGAGCGCCTGATGGCCGCCCGCTTCGGCGACGAGATCGTCGATCACTATACATATGTCATCGCGTCGGACGGCGACCTGATGGAAGGCATCAGCCATGAGGCGATCAGTCTTGCGGGCCACCTGAAGCTTTCAAAGCTCATCGTTCTCTATGATGACAATGAAATCACCATCGATGGTGCCCTTTCCCTCTCGGAATCGGGCGATGCGCTGAAGCGCTTCGAGGCTGCCGGATGGAACGCGACGCGGATTGACGGCCACGATGCGGATGAAATTAACGCCGCCATTGAGGCCGCCCGCAAGGCGGACCGCCCGACCCTGATCGCTTGCCGCACCGTCATCGGCTATGGCTCGCCCAACAAGCAGGGCAAGGCCTCCTCTCACGGCTCCCCGCTTGGCCCCGATGAAATCGCGCTTACCCGCGAAAAGCTGGGCTGGAACGCAGAGCCCTTCACCGTGCCGAGCGAAACGCTCGACGCGTGGCGCATTGCGGGCCTTCGCCACGCCAAGACCCGCCAGGAATGGGAAAAGCGCCTCGCCGCCCTTCCCGCCGAAAGGCGTAGCGAATTCGAGCGTCGCATTGCGGGCAATCTCCCCGCCGATCTCGACGAGGCAATCAATGCTTTCAAGGAAAAGCTCGTCGCCGAAAAGCCGAAATGGGCAACGCGTAAATCCTCCGAGGAAGCTCTGAACGTCATCAACGCTGTTCTGCCCGAAGCCATTGGCGGCTCCGCAGACCTGACCGGCTCGAACAACACCCGTTCGAAGGACCAGAAGGCCGTGACGGCGGAGGATTTCTCCGGCTCCTTCATCCATTACGGCATTCGCGAGCACGGCATGGCGGCAGCCATGAACGGCATTGCGCTCCATAAGGGCTTCATTCCCTATTCGGGCACTTTCCTCGTCTTTACCGATTATTGCCGCCCGGCGATCCGCCTCTCGGCGCTGATGAACCAGCGCGTCATCTATGTAATGACGCATGATTCGATCGGCCTCGGCGAAGACGGCCCGACGCACCAGCCGATCGAGCATCTGGCGAGCCTGCGCGCCATGCCGAACCTCAACGTGTTCCGCCCGGCGGATGCCGTTGAAACGCTGGAATGCTGGCAGCTTGCGCTGGAAGCGAAGGACACGCCTTCCGTCCTCGCTCTCTCGCGTCAGAACCTGCCGACGGTGCGTCACACATATTCCGAGGAAAATCTCTGCGCCCGCGGCGCCTATGAGCTTTCGCCCGCTTCAGCAAAGGCCGAGGTCACGCTTCTTGCCACGGGTTCCGAAGTGGAAATCGCTCTCGCCGCCCAGAAGCTCCTCGAAAAGGACGGTATTCCGGCCCGCGTCGTCTCCATGCCCTGCATCGACCTTTTCGAGCAGCAGTCGCGCGACTATCGCGAGGAAATGCTGGGCCGCGACACTGTGCGAATCGCAATCGAGGCCGCAATCGGCTATGGGTGGGATCGTTACATCGGTTCCAACGGAGATTTCATCGGCATGACGGGTTTCGGGGCTTCCGCACCCGCCGCCGATCTCTATAAGCATTTCAACATCACCCCCGAGGCGGCGGTGGCCGCAGCCAAGGCCCGCCTCTCGGAAAAAAAGTCCTAACCCTACGCTCAGGAGAACACAGAAATGGCAGTGCGCGTTGCGATTAACGGATTCGGTCGGATCGGGCGCCTGGTGCTCCGTGCCATCGCGGAATCCGGCCGCAAGGATATCGAAGTTGTCGCGATCAACGATCTCGGCTCGGTCGATGCGAACGCCCTTCTCCTGAAGTATGACAGCGTCCACGGCCCCTTCCCCGGCAAGATCAAGACCACGAAGTCCTCTATGGATCTCGGTCGTGGCCCGATCAAGGTCATCGCGGAACGCGACCCGGCGAATCTTCCCTGGAAGGAACTCGGCGTCGATATCGCGCTGGAATGCACGGGCCTCTTCACCGCGCGCGACAAGGCAGCCGCCCATCTGACGGCTGGTGCGAAGCGCGTGCTGATCTCCGCGCCGGGCGAGGATTCGGACATCACCGTGGTTTACGGTGTGAACCACAAGGATCTGAAGAAGAGCCACAAGATCGTCTCCAACGCATCCTGCACCACCAACTGCCTCGCGCCGGTTGCGCAGGTGCTGCACAAGGCCTGCGGCATCGAGCAGGGCTACATGACGACGATCCACGCCTATACGGGCGACCAGAACACGGTGGACACACTCCACAAGGACCCGCGCCGCGCCCGCGCTGCCGGTGTTTCCATGATCCCGACCTCGACGGGTGCCGCAAAGGCCGTCGGCCTCGTGCTTCCGGAGCTCAAGGGTAAGCTCGACGGCACCTCGATCCGCGTGCCGACCCCGAATGTCTCCGTGATCGACCTCGTCTTCACCGCGAAGAAGAAGACCACGGCTGAAGAAGTGAACGCCGCGATCATCGCGGCCGCGAAGGGCCCGCTCAAGGGTGTGCTCGCGACGACGAATGAGCCGAATGTCTCCATCGATTTCAACCACAACCCCGCCTCCTCCACCTTCGATCTGACCCAGACGCAGGTGATCGATGGCCGCCTCGTGCGCGTGCTTTCCTGGTACGACAATGAGTGGGGTTTCTCGAACCGCATGGGCGACACGGCCGTCGCGATGGGCAAGCTTCTCTGATCCGGAGTTGATATCGTCCATGTCCGGTCACAAGACGCTTGAAGACCTTTTCACCGCTGTCGGCCTTGATGGCCTTCGTGTTCTCATCCGCGCGGACCTCAACGTCCCCATGCAGGATGGCAAGGTTTCGGACGCGACGCGCATCGAGCGCGTCGCCCCGACCCTGAAAGAACTCGCCGCGCGCGGTGCGAAGGTGATTGTGCTCTCGCATTTCGGTCGCCCCAAAGGTGCGCCGGATGAGAAATATTCGCTGAAGCCTGTCGCACATGCCCTTGGCGCCCATCTCGGGGTCGAGACATCCTTCGCCGCCGATTGCATTGGTGAAACCGCGACCACGGCTATTGAGGCAATGAAGCCCGGCACCGTGCTGGTGCTGGAAAATACCCGCTTCCATGCGGGCGAAGAAAATAACGATCCGGGCTTCTCCGAAGCTCTCGCCCGGAACGGCAATGTCTATATCAATGACGCCTTCTCCTGCGCCCACCGTGCCCATGCCTCCACGGAAGGCATTACGCATTTCCTGCCCTCCTATGCAGGCCGCGCGATGGAGGCAGAACTCACCGCTCTCGATTCCGCGCTCGGCAATCCGAAGCGCCCTGTCGTGGCCATTGTTGGCGGCGCCAAGGTGTCCACGAAAATCGCTCTTCTTGGCAATCTCGTGAAGAAGGTCGATGCGCTGGTGATTGGTGGCGGCATGGCCAATACTTTTCTCGCCGCACAAGGCAAGAAAGTTGGCAAGTCGCTTTGCGAGCCGGACCTCTTCGACACGGCGCGCCACATCCTCGCCAATGCCCGCGCCGCAAAATGCGATATCGTGCTGCCGATTGATGTCGTGATTGCCAAAGAGTTCAAACCCGGCGCTGACACGCAGACCGTCGCCGTGGACAATGTGCCCGAAGATGCGATGATCCTTGATGTCGGCCCCGAGACGATTGCGTATCTCGGCGAACGTTTTCAGGCGGCCAAAACTATCGTCTGGAACGGGCCGCTCGGCGCCTTCGAAGTACCACCTTTCGACCGTGGCACGACAGAAGCTGCCCGCATCGTTGCTGCGCGCAGCAAGCAGGGCGAACTCGTCTCCGTGGCAGGCGGTGGCGACACGGTTGCCGCTCTTAACGAGGCAGGCGCCGCAGATGATTTCACCTATGTTTCCGCCGCTGGCGGAGCCTTCCTTGAGTGGATGGAAGGCATTGAACTGCCGGGCGTGGCTGCCCTGAGCCGCAGATAGGCTCACCTGACCCGCGAACCGGCCTTACCGTCTATCCAGAGGAAAAGAAAATGACTGAGACGCTTGAATCGATTGCGCAGGCCATGGTGGCTCCGGGCAAGGGCATTCTGGCAGCGGACGAAAGCTCGGGCACGATCAAGAAGCGCTTCGACGCGATCAACGTGCCATCAACAGAAGAAAATCGCCGCGACTATCGTGAGCTTCTTTTCCGCACGACCGAAGCGATGGAGAACTACATTTCCGGCGTGATCCTTTTCGACGAAACCATTCGTCAGAAGGCAAAAGACGGCACGCCGCTCGTCGATCTCATCAAGAAGGCGGGCGCGATCCCCGGCATCAAGGTGGATGCGGGCGCAAAGCCCATGCCCGGCTTCCCCGGCGAAACCGTGACGGAAGGCCTTGATGGCCTGCGCGA
>JBAYOU010000174.1:0-4550 GCA_041678065.1 Parvibaculum sp.
CGATATCGGCTATCAGGCATCGCCCGTCACTTTCTGGGATCTGTTTGGCGAGCAGGGGCATCCTGTCCGCACCACCATTTCGGAAATGGGGCCGCTGCTTCTTTCGCGCCTCCTCGATCTCTCCGAGGCTCAGGAAGGCGTTCTCTCCATCGTCTTCGAGATTGCAGACCGCGAAGGTTTGCTGTTGCTCGACCTGAGTGATTTGCAGGCGCTTCTCACCTTTGCGGCGGAAAATTCGAAGGAGATCAGTTCCACTTACGGCAATGTCACAAGCGCATCCGTGGGCGCGATCCAGCGCAAGCTGCTGACGCTGCGCCAGCAGGGAGGCGAAAATTTTTTCGGCGAACCGGCGCTGCAATTGTCGGAGTTCATGCGCACCACATGGGACGGGCGCGGCTATGTGAACATTCTCGCTGCCGACAAGCTGATGGCGACGCCGCAGCTTTACGCAACCTTCCTGCTCTGGCTGCTTTCGGAATTGTTCGAGGAACTGCCGGAAGTGGGCGACCCGCAGAAGCCGAAGCTCGTCTTCTTCTTCGATGAAGCTCATCTCCTCTTCGATGATGCGCCCAAGGCGCTTGTCGATCGCATTGAAAGCGTGGTGCGGCTCATCCGCTCGAAGGGTGTCGGCATCTATTTCGTGACTCAAAACCCGATTGACCTGCCGGACCGGGTACTCGGCCAGCTTGGCAATCGCGTGCAGCATGCGCTGCGCGCCTTCACGCCGCGTGACCAGCGGGTGGTGAAATCCGCAGCGGAGACATTCCGCGCAAACCCGGCTTTCACCGTGGCGGAAACCATCACACAGCTTGGCGTGGGCGAGGCGCTTGTCTCGCCGCTGGAGGCGAAAGGCGTTCCGGGCATTGTGGAGCGGGCGCTGATCCGCCCGCCAGCTTCGCGCATGGGGCCGATCACGCGGGATGAACGGCTGGAAATCATCGCGAAAAGCCCGGTGGGCACCCGATACGACAATGCGGTTGACCGGGAGTCGGCCTATGAAGTCCTCAAGAAGCGCGGCGATGAAGCGGCGAGGGAAAGTGCCGAGGAAAAGGAGAAGGCTGAAAAGTCTCCGGCAAGGCGGGTGAGCACCCGGCAATCCGCCGGTGCGGCTTTCGGCACGAGCTTCCTGCGCTCCATAGCATCCGCACTCGGGCGGGCCATCGTGCCGCTGATTGTCACCTTTATAGGGGCAAAGGCAGCGGGTGGGCGTTCGACCACTAAAACCGCATCCGCATCAAGTAGCCGCCAGTCGGTTGGTGAGGCGTTCGGCAAGAGCGTCGCGCGTAGCATCGGAACCTCGGTCGGCAAGCAGATTTCGCGCGGTGTGCTTGGTTCTCTTTCAAAAGGAATCAAATAGCTGACAAGCATTTCTGAGTATTTTTCAGGAGTTTGGCAGTTTCCTTGTTATTCGCTTTATATTGGCGTATATAAGGTGCATCGAATTTTCTGGTTCGGCTGCTCTCCACGCTCTGATCGAGCGCCGGACCTGTCTCTCCCGATCCCTAAAAGTTTGATCCGTCGATTGCGTGTGCATCGACGGTTTTATCTATACGTCATAAGGAATGCCTCACATGGCAAACGGAACAGTCAAGTGGTTCAACTCTCAGAAGGGCTTCGGCTTCATTCAGCCGGAAAGCGGCGGCAAGGACGTTTTCGTCCACATCTCCGCCGTTGAACGCGCTGGCATGCGCGGCCTCGATGAAGGCCAGGCGATTGCGTACGACCTCGAAACGGACCAGCGCAGCGGTAAGGTGTCAGCTGCGAACCTCCGTTCGGTCTGACTGCTCGAAAGGGGCGCTTCGGCGCCCCTTTTTGTTACAGGAGTATGAGAAATGGCGCGCAAGAAGCCAATGGATGGCGATTTTGTCGCGTTCAATGTTGTCTACGAAGACGGTTCGCTCAGTTCGAACAGGAAAGTCCCTGCCTCCCTGCTGGACGGGCTGGCTGATACAGGCAGCGCCAAAGCCGCCATCGAGGCGCAAGATCGCGACATTGCTGAAAAGTCTGGTCGCCCCCGCGGGCGGATCAAATCCCTTGAGCGCGTCAAGCGGAGGTAAAGCACGCGCGGCCTTAAGACACCGCCTTATCAAGAAGGGCCGGAGTCGAAACTGTATCGGAGGTTGATAATGCAGAAGCACAAATATCAGGTCGGTGACACGGTCGAGTTCACGGCGGGTGGTTCTTATCCCCCTGCAGCGCGTGGACGATATGAAGTCGTGCGGCAACTTCCCTCTGAAGGCGCCGGGTACCAGTATCGTATCAAGAGCCTGTCGGATGGCCATGAGCGCATGGTGCGCGAAGGTCAATTGGGCTGATCAGGCTGCCACCACTACCTCTTTCGAGTCACATAGCCTATTCGCTTTACGGCTCTCGCCAACAGGGCTGGAAAAGGGGCGCGTCATGCGCTAAAACCCGCCGCAGTCTGGCCCGGTCAAGCCCTTTGAAGAAAGCCGAGCCTTTCCCGTTTTAACGAGCCTTTCCGGGCCGACTCCGAAGCAGACCGAGGTGTCATGGCGACCGTCATTCTGATTATTCACCTGATGATCGCGGTCGCGCTGGTCGCATTGGTGCTGTTGCAGCGTTCCGAAGGGGGCGCGCTTGGCATTGGCGGCGGCGATGGCTTCATGACAGGGCGCGGCACAGGCAGTGTGCTGACGCGCGCGACGGCGATTCTGGCCGGTCTTTTCATGACAACAAGCCTTGTGTTGGGCATTCTGGCCTCGCGCGGCGGCAGCGCGGACAGCATCCTTGATAGGGTGGTCCCGCCGCCTTCGGCAACAGAAGAGGTGTTCCCGGAGGTTCCGGCACCGCTCGGTGGCGATTTCGGCGCAGAACAGGGCGCTCCGGCCTCGACTACACCGGAACCGGCAGCCCCCGCCGAGCCTGCCGAACCCGTCGTCCCGCGCGCGGAATAAGGAAAATCGCAGCGCTGACACACCTGCGGAAACGGGATTTGCGCAGAGAATGAGAATTTTTGTCCGGAGCCATCTTTGGCCATCCGAATCGTTTTGCTTGGTGTAATCTAGGGGCCCATGACGCGGTACATCTTCATCACCGGCGGCGTGGTTTCCTCCCTCGGTAAAGGTCTCGCATCCGCAGCGCTCGGCGCGCTGCTGCAAGCGCGTGGCTATTCCGTGAGGCTCAGGAAGCTCGATCCGTATCTCAATGTGGATCCGGGGACCATGTCCCCGATCCAGCATGGCGAAGTCTATGTGACGGATGACGGGGCCGAGACCGATCTCGACCTCGGTCATTACGAACGCTTTACCGGCGTTCCGGCCAGTCGCGCAGACAACATCACAACCGGCCGTATCTACCAGGAGATCATTACACGCGAACGGCGTGGTGATTATCTCGGTGGCACGGTGCAGGTGATTCCGCATGTGACGGATGCGATCAAGGAGTTCGTCCTCTCCGGCAATAGCGGTGTGGATTTCGTGCTCTGCGAGATTGGCGGCACGGTGGGCGACATTGAAGGGCTGCCCTTCTTCGAAGCGATCCGGCAACTCGGCAATGAGCTGGAGCGGGACCAAACCTGCTACATCCACCTGACGCTCTTGCCCTATATCCCCTCTGCGGGCGAGATGAAGACCAAGCCGACGCAGCACTCCGTGAAGGAACTGCGCTCCATTGGCATCCAGCCACATATTCTGATGTGCCGGTGCGACCGCCCGATCCCGAAGGACGAGCAACGCAAGATTGCACTTTTCTGCAATGTGCGTGAAAGCGCCGTGATCCAGGCGATGGATGTCGACACGATCTATGACGTGCCGAACGCCTATCATCTGGAAGGGCTTGATGACGAGGTGCTCGCCGTTTTCGGCATCAAGGACGCGCCTCGCCCGAACCTCGCAAGCTGGCAGAGCATTACCCACAATATCCGCGAGCCGGAAGGCGAAGTGACCATTGCCATTGTGGGCAAGTACACTGGCCTCAAGGATGCCTACAAGTCGCTCATCGAAGCGCTGGTGCATGGCGGCATCGCGAACAAGGTCCGCGTGAACCTCAAATGGGTGGAAGCGGAAGTCTTCGATACGGAGGAGGCCGCCTATCACCTTGAAGGCGTGAACGGCATTCTCGTTCCCGGCGGCTTTGGCGAGCGCGGCTCGGAAGGCAAGATCCGCGCCGCCGAGTTCGCCCGTACACGCGGCGTGCCTTACTTCGGCATTTGCTTCGGTATGCAGATGGCAGTCATCGAGGCGCTGCGCAATATCGCGGATCTGCCGAAAGCAAGCTCCACGGAGTTCGGCCCGACCGACGAGCCTGTCGTCGGCCTGATGACGGAATGGATGCGCGAGAACGAACTTGTGAAGCGCGCGGAGAATGGCGATCTCGGCGGCACCATGCGTCTCGGCTCCTATGAAGCGGTGCTGGCCGCAGGCAGCCGCGTGGCGCAAATCTATGGCACGACGCGCATCACCGAACGTCATCGCCATCGCTACGAAGTCAACATGACCTATCGCGACAAAATCGAAGGGGCCGGTCTTGTCATGTCGGGCGTGTCTCCTGACGGTCTGCTGCCGGAGATTGTCGAGATACCGGATCATCCG
>JBAYOU010000175.1:0-4545 GCA_041678065.1 Parvibaculum sp.
CCCGCCAGCGCATCAGCAATATGTTCCTCAACCTTTTCCACGGCGGCCATATCAATCAGCGGGCCTTGCGCCACACCGTCCTCAAAGCCGGAGCCGACCTTCAATGCGGCGACCTTCTTCGTCAGCTTCTCGACAAACTCGTCATGCACAGCGGATTGAACGAGGAAACGATTGGTGCAGATGCAGGTCTGGCCCGTATTGCGATATTTGGATGCGACAGCACCCTCCACAGCGGCATCAATATCGGCATCGTCAAACACGATGAAGGGTGCGTTTCCGCCCAGTTCCAGCGATACCTTCTTCATGGTGGCGGCGGACTGGCTCATCAGTTCCTTGCCGATCTCCGTGGAGCCGGTGAAGGTGAGTTTGCGCACAAGCGGGTTAGCGGTCATTTCACCGCCAATCGCGCCCGCTTTGCCCGTGATCACGCTCAGAATGCCTGAGGGCAGACCCGCGCGCTCACCAAGTTCCGCCAACGCCAAGGCGGAAAGGGGTGTCGCCGTGGCGGGCTTCACCACCATCGAGCAGCCCGCTGCAAGCGCAGGGCCTGCCTTGCGCGTTATCATCGCAGCCGGAAAGTTCCACGGCGTTATTGCGGCACAAACGCCGACAGGCTGTTTGAGAACTACAATGCGGCGGTCATTTGTCGGCGCAGGAACGATGCTGCCATAGATGCGCTTTGCCTCTTCGGCATAGAACTCGATGAAGGAAGCGGCGTAAGCGATTTCTCCTTTCGCTTCCGCCAGCGGCTTGCCCTGTTCCGCTGTGAGAATTGCGGCGAGGTCGTCCTGATTTTCCATCATCAGATCAAACCAGCGGCGGAGAATGGCAGAACGCTCTTTCGCGGGGCGCGCCGCCCATTCCTTCTGAGCGCGCGATGCTCCTTCGATCGCCTCGTGCGTCTCTTTCATGCCGAGCGAAGGCACGCTCGCAATCTTCTCTCCCGTTGCCGGGTCCGACACATCAATCTGCGGTGCAGCGGCACCCACCCACTCGCCATTGATGAAGCAAAGAGTTTTCAGCAGGGACTTGTCCTTGAGACGAGAGGTCAGCGTCATGAGAGATTCCAGAATCTGCTATGTTTGGGCGCGCTTTCTTGCGTTTATCCACCGCACTACATCATATAGTCTCGGATCATACGTAATATGGCCCTTGGGCGCGCCTTATCCATGCCCTTGTTAGCACCCCCCGGCCCATGCCGGAAAGACCCCCGAGGAAAGACCACAGAAACACATGAAGGTCAGTGAGTATTTTTCGGAGACCTATGAGGACGCCCGGCAGCGCTTTCTTGATGCAGCGCAGGCAGCGGGCGGGCGGCTGACTTCTTATGAGAACCCGCATGGGCTCGGTCCGAATGGCGCACGGCTTTTCATGGATGTGGCCCAGTTCGGCCCGGCGAACGTAGAAACGGTGCTTCTCAATATCAGCGGCACACACGGCGCAGAAGGCTATGGCGGTTCCGCTGTGCAGACAGCCTGGATCCGCGACGTCGGCCCCCGCGCGCTGCCGTCTGGTGTGGGCGTAATCATGGTACATGCGCTGAATCCGTTCGGCTTTGCCTGGGGCTTGCGCGGCACCGAAAACAATGTCGATCTCAATCGCAATTTTGTGGACCACATGCAGCCGCATCCAGCGAACCCGCTTTATGAAGAGCTGCATCGCATTCTCTGCCCGGACTCGCTGAGCGATGCAGCCATTCAGAAAATGCTGGCGGCGGGCGCGCGCTTCGTGGAGCGGCATGGGCAGTGGGCACTGGAAGATGCCATCAGCCGGGGGCAATACACGCACGCCGATGGCTATCATTTCGGCGGCACGAAGCCTGAATGGTCGAACATTGTGCTCCAGGGCATCGTTGCCCGCATGCTCTCACATGCACATCGGGTCGGCTTCATCGACTGGCATTCAGGGCCGGTGGGTGATGGTGAGCTGATCCACCTCTGCTATTCCGAACCCGGCAGCCCCGCCTATCGGCGCGCGGGCGACTGGTGGGGGCGCAACGCGCTCGACCCGAAAACCGTTGACGCCATGTGGGGCTCGAAGCGTCCGACACGGCGCGGCACCATATTCTCCGGCATTGAAGACATGCTCGGATCGCACGCCCAGTTTGCAGGAGCCGTCATTGAATTCCGTTCCGCCGTTACGAAGAACAATGCCGCCAAAGCCATGCGCGTCCCGATGCTGGAGCGGTGGTTGCGCTTCATTGGCGGCTTCGATGCACCGGAGGCACCCGCCTATTTCGAGGAAATAAGAGAGGATTACGCGCCGCGTCGACTTTCCTGGCGCGAGAATGTCATCACCAACGGGCTTGCCTGTTATGAGCAGACATTCAAGGGGCTTGCCGAATGGTCGCGCGAGGGCCTCAAAGCGGCCGATTGACGCTACCCCTTCGAAGAAATTGGCGCAGGCTTGCCACAATCAGGCGGCCATGCGAGACAGGCACCGCTCAATCTGAACGGTGATGCCATGCGCCCTACCCTGCTTTTCGATCTCGACGGAACATTGGCCGACACGGCGGCTGATCTCTGCGAAACGCTGAATGTGATCCTTGAGTTGCATGGACGCGAGCGCGTCTCCGAGGCGCGTGTGAGGCATCTCGTTGGCGGTGGCGCACGGCTGCTTCTTGAGCGTGGCTTCCGGGAAACAGGAGAAGAGGCCAGCGAAGAACTGCTCGATCAGACCCTCGCCGAGTACCTCGACTATTACGAACGCCACATTGCAGACCATACAAAGCTCTGGCCCGGTATGCGTGATCAGCTTGACCGTCTTGCCGATGCAGGCGCGCTCATGGCCGTCTGCACCAACAAGGTGGAAGGTCTTTCGCGCAAGCTGATCGAGACGCTCGGCATCGACCATTATTTTCCGGTCGTGATTGGCGGCGATACGCTGCCATTAAAGAAGCCGGACCCTGAACATCTGCTTGAAGCAATCCGGCAGCTTGGCGGGAACAAAGCCCATGCAGTGATGGTGGGTGACAGCGAGGCGGATATATACGCTGCCAAGAATGCGGGCATCCCCTCTATTTGCGTCACCTTCGGCTATACGCGTATTCCGGTGGCCGAGCTTGGGGCTGACGTGACAATCGATCACTATGACGAGTTCCCGGCAGCCCTCGCAAAATTGCTTCCAACTCACTTCGGCTAAATGCAGGATGGAGCTAGAGGATTTTCAGCACCCGCTCGCCATCCACGAGTTCAATCCCCGCATATTCACAAATGCCTTCCCGCCGCTGAAAAACGCTGACTGCAATGAGCCAGATGCGGGTGATACGCGCGGGCGGTGAGCCAATGGCTTTTGCATAATCAGTGCGGAGCGAGCGTTCTTCCGACAGCCATTTTCCGAGATCGGCCGGATTTGAGCGTACAACCCAATGCGTCTCAACCTTATCCCAATAAGGAAGCGGGCAGCGGAAAATCGTATCTTCGGCAAGGGAGGACGACCACATATAGGTCAGGTCCTGGCCATTATCATATTCCACAGCGATGGAGAGATAATCATGCGTCGGCTGAATATCTTCCGGCAGATCGCAGGGCAGTCGCTCGACCTTCCACCGCCAGCGGAGCCGCGTTTCCTCCGTCAGCGGAAAATCAGCCGGGAACTGCAATATGCCGACATCGCCTGCTGTATGGCAGCAGATGCTATGCGTGTCCGCAGCATGGTGCTCGCGGAAGATGCGGCCCTCGCCTAGTCGCCAGAGATAGCGCCAACCTTCCGGTGGTGGAACCGGGTTACGCGCCTCTTCAAGCGCAGCCGCAACAAGCCCTTCATAGTCCCCCGCCTGGGCCAACGCCTCCAGACCCGGAAGCGCCGCACCCTTCCACCGGATTATACAGACACTGATCTCGCCGGAGAGTCCCTCTCGCGGATAATCCGGGTCGAAACGCCCCTGCTCATCCACCCATTCACCGGGCGGCTTCGCCACCACTTCGAGCGGCCCACCCGACACCATATTGACGGTCGAGTGATTACTCGGCGTCTTGCAGATCGCCGTGCCAACGCTAGTCCGCAGCCAGAGGCCGACACGCGCACCAAAGCCGAGATCAAGCATCTTTGAGGCCCAGAAGCCACCCGCCGCGATGATCGTTACCTCATCGTCCGGCGCAACGGTGAAGCCCACCGTCCGCCACTGATCCTCCGGCCCGAGCGTCAGGCAGCGCACCTCGCCTATTTGCGCGGTGACTGCGGGCTCGGCCAGAAGCGCCGACATCGCCCGCTCGAAAGCCGGGCCGGAAGCCGGGCCCAGTGAGCGTGGTTTCAGCGCCCTCCCCAGCCCCCGCACCGCGAGCCGCGCAAGCGTTGCCGTAGTTCTGAGCTGCGATCTATCGGGCATTGGCCTCCCTCCTCTTCTCCTGCGCCAGCCTAGCTTGCCTTGCTCACCTGCAAAACCCTGCGAACGGCTTGACTTGGCGCCAAACCAAAGCATATAGACGTGCTCCCGAACGAGATGCGCCGCCCGTCGCGCCTCAGGGGACGGTTAGCTCAGTTGGTAGAGCACTGTGTTCACATCGCAGGGGTCACTGGTTCGAGTCCAGTACCGTCCACCATTGA
>JBAYOU010000176.1:0-4528 GCA_041678065.1 Parvibaculum sp.
GAGATGCTTCTTCGACATGGCTTTCCCCTGATTAGCCGTCAACTATTCGCTGCCATCGGCAAATTGCAGCCGGGCGAGCCGTGCGTAAAGGCCACCCTGCCCGATCAGTTCTTCATGCGTGCCGGACGCAACCACGCGGCCCTCTTCCATCACGACGATGCGATCAGCCTTGAGCACGGTTGCAAGCCTGTGCGCGATGACAAGCGTGGTGCGATCCTTCATTAGCCCTTCAAGGGCCTGCTGAACAAGCGTTTCGCTTTCGGCATCAAGCGCACTTGTTGCTTCATCGAGAAGCAGCACGGGCGCTTCACGCAGAATGGCGCGCGCAATGGCGATGCGTTGGCGCTGACCGCCTGAAAGCATGATGCCGCGCTCGCCAACCTGTGTGTCATAGCCCTGCGGCAATTGCATGATGAAATCATCGATACGCGCTGCACGGGCTGCGGCGCGCACTTCCTCCATGCTCGCCTCTGGCCGGCCATAGCGGATATTTTCGGCAACGCTCATACCGAAAACGACAATCTCCTGCGGCACCACGGCCAGCCGACCGCGAAGCGCCTGCGGATCGACATGGCGCACATCAAGCCCATCGAGCCGGACATGCCCCCCCTGCGGATCATAGAAGCGCAGCAGAAGCTGAAAGACCGTGCTCTTGCCCGCCCCCGAAGGACCGACCAGCGCAACCGTCTCGCCGGGGCGAACGGTGAGCGAAAAACCATCAAGCGCGGAAACACCGGGACGCGCTGGATAGGAGAAGGTGACATTCTCGAATGTCACCTCGCCGCGCGGTGCAGGCAGGAGTGAAGGATGCGACGGTGCCGCAATTTCCGGCTCGATATCAAGCAGCTCCATCAGCCGCTCTGTCGCGCCCGCCGCCATTTGCATATCGCCCCAGATCTCGGAAAGCGCCGCAAGCGCCGAGGCCGCAAAGACCGCATAGAGAATGAATTCGAAAAGTTCCCCGCCGCTCATCGTGCCCGCCAGCACCGCATTTGCGCCCACCCAGAGCACACCGACAACGCTTGAAAGGCCAAAGAAGAAGACAAGCGCCGTCAATACGGCACGCGCGAGAATGCGCGCCCGCGACATTTCAAAAGTCTGTTCCACATGGCTGGCAAAGCGCGCGCGGTCTATCGCTTCATGCGTGAAGGCTTGCACGATCTGGATAGCGTTCAGGCTCTCCGTGCCGAAAGCGCTCGTATCGGCAAGCCTGTCCTGCGCCGAACGCGACAAGCGCCGCACCCAGCGCCCGAACAGAATGAGCGGCAGCAGAATGGCAGGAATGGCAAGCAGCACAAGGCCCGAAAGATAGGGGCTCGTTGCCACCATCATCGCCGCCGCGCCGACAAAGAGGAAAAGATTGCGAAGGGCAATAGACGCGGAGGAGCCGACAACCGTTTTTATGAGTGTCGTATCTGCCGTGAGCCGCGACAGCACCTCGCCCGTGCGTGTCAATTCAAAGAAAGCGGGCGATAGCGACAGCACATGCGAATAGACGGCAGCGCGCAGATCAGCCACGACGCGCTCGCCGAGCCAGCTCACAAAATAGAACCGACAGGCGCTCGCAACACCTAGCACCAGCGCCACAGTGATGAGCGCGAGAAAATACTGGTCAATGAAAGCCGCATTGTTCTGGTCAAAACCATTATCGACTAGGCGGCGGCTCGCCATGGGAATGGCAAGCGTAGCGAGCGTGGCACCGACCAGCGACACAAAGGCGAGCACCACCATCCCGCGATAGCTGACGAGGTATGGCACCAGGCGCAGCAGCGGGCGTACACCTTTCGCAGGGCGCCGTCGCTGCGCTTCTTCCTCAATGGCCTCGACGGCCGGATTGGATGTATCGCTCATGCCGCTCCGCCGGTCTGGCGTTGATCGAGATGTGGCCCCATTGCTCCCATGTGCCGGAGAATGAGGGCGCGCGGCAGGTATAGCAATCGCGGCCTTGGCGGGGCAACGCCAAGGGCCGGGCCCGGCTGCGGCATCTTCGCCGCCGGCGTGAGAACCACCCTTGCAACCCTTCCCGGCCTTGGTTATAAGCCCCCATTCCGGCAGCGCTGAAGGGCTTTCGAAAAGGCTGTTTCTGCGCGCCAAAACGCGACACAAGGGGCGGAAAGCCGCCCCGCCTCGGAAAGGCGCGAGCCATGAAGAAAGATATCCATCCGGACTACCACTTCATCACGGTCCAGATGAACGATGGAACGACGTTCCAGACCCGGTCGACCTATGGCTCGGAGGGCGAGACGCTCGTTCTCGACATCGACCCGACCACACACCCGGCCTGGACGGGCGGCGGCCAGCAGATCCTCGACCGCGGTGGCCGCGTGAGCCGCTTCAACAAGAAGTTCGGCTTCATCAAGTAAGACTGGATGGTCCGAGACAAAAGGTAAAGCCCCGCCAGAGCGGGGCTTTTCTGTTTCCGAAGATCGGGTCGGTTTTATTCGGGACGGTTCTTCCGGCGACCGAATTCTCGGCGGTGACCCGGAAAATCTATGGCGAGATGCTCGCGGAAGAAGGCCTCCACACGGAGAAACGATTCTGCCAGCGGGTGCGGCGGCGGCGCAACCGGCCCCGTCATGCGAAGCCGCGTATCAAGCCGCTCCACCCGCGCATATAGCCGCTCCGAGCGGGCGATCAGTTCCTGAAGCCGCTCCGGCAGCGCCTCTGCCCCTTCAAAACGCGGCTGGCGGGCGATTTCCTTGGTGGCGAGGCGGTATTTCTCTGAATTCGCCTCCTCCATGGTCAGTTCACCCTCATGCACGGCCTTGCGCACGAGAAGCCAGGAGGCAACCTGCATCAGCCTTGTGGTGAGGCGCATGCTCTCGCCCGCATAAGCAAGCGATGCCTCCCGAGGTAGCCCCCGTGCGGCTTCCCGCCCCGGCCCGTCCAGATAGGCGGAGGTTTCCTCAACGAGCTGCATCCCCTCCGTATAGGTCCGCTGAAACAGGCCCGACGCCATGAAGTCCGAAAGCGACACGCATTCGGCGCTTGCAAAAACGACGTCGCCGCTATCCCTGTTCTCAAAGCCACTCATGAAAACTCCCCATCCCAACAACGCCAGCGGCTCACGCATCAAACCGGCACACTTGGGGAGAGGAGGATCAAATCCCGTGCCATAACCCGGCGCACGGGAATGGGACAGGCCGCGCGGGGCAGCCGAAAAGATATTCTGAAAGCAAAAAAGAGCCGCGGATAAACCGCGGCTCAAGTTCTAACAGGGAGGCGTCAAACAGAGTGGATAGGAGCCACTCAGAAATCCAGAAGACTGGATTACGCTAGATCACCCTAGCGCAACCATTTCTAACAGGAAGTTAATCTTGTGGCAATTTGACGCAGCGCACACAACCATTGGCACAGGCGCCATATTTACAAACACTCCTAGGAAAATTCATTTATTCCAATGAATTAGGGTAAAACAGTCACCTCTTGAAAAGAGCTTCGGCAGCGGAGAGTGAGCCTCGCTTCTTTTCAAGCTGGTCGCGAATTCGTGCAATTTCGGCTTCAAGCGCGCTGATTCGCTCATTCAGTTCCTCAATGCCGAGAAGGCTCAGATCCTCTCTTGCGAGCGCCGCCAGCGCTTCACCACGCCGCTGTCTCGGTTCGAGATCATCTATATTCATGACGCACTCCTGCATGGCTGCTCCGGTCCGGTTGCCAGTCTGGAGGCAGCCCGCTAGACCTGCAACTGCTGCTGCCCTCCCCTAAAATCAGAGGTGCCGATATGACCCAGGCTCTGCCTGCAACGATGAAAGCCATTGAGATCCGCAAGCCCGGTGGCCCGGAAGTGCTGGAACTCGGAGAACTGGCACGGCCCGAACCGGGTCTCGGCGAAATCCTCATCCGGATGAGTGCTGCCGGGGTGAACCGTCCCGACACATTTCAGCGCATGGGGCTTTACCCGCCGCCGCCCGGTGCGCCGAACACGCCGGGCCTTGAAGTCGCAGGCGAAGTGGTGGCTATCGGCCCGGGCGTGACACGCTGGAAGGCGGGCGACCGCGTCTGCGCGCTGGTGGGCGGAGGCGGCTATGCCGAATTCTGCCTCGCCCATGAAGCCCATGCGCTGCCGGTGCCAAAGGGATTGAGCGAGATCGAAGCGGCGGGCCTTCCCGAAACAATCTTCACCGTCTGGACCAATGTGTTTGAGCGCGGCGCGCTGAAGCCCGGCGAGACATTTCTCGTTCATGGCGGCACAAGCGGCATCGGCACAACCGCCATCCAGCTTGCCCTCGCCTTTGGCGCACGCGTGATTGCAACAGCAGGCTCTGCCGACAAATGTGCAACCTGTGTGAAGCTCGGCGCGGAGGCGATCAACTATCGCGATCAGGATTTCGTTGCGGAGGCGATGAAGCTTACCGGTGAACGCGGCGTCGACGTTATTCTCGACATGGTGGGCGGCGACTACATACAGCGCAATATCAGCATCGCCGCGCCGGACGGCCGTATCGTCTCCATCGCTTTTCTACGCGGGCCGAAAGCGGAAGTGAACTTCATGCCCGTCATGACGAAACGATTGACGCTGACAGGCTCA
>JBAYOU010000177.1:0-4528 GCA_041678065.1 Parvibaculum sp.
CCATGGCGCTTGCCGCCACCATTGCCCGCGCGCCCGTCTTCGAGGCGTTTCTGGGGGAAGCGGGAGCCAAGGCGTTGATGCATGGGCCGACCTATACCGGCAATCCGCTCGCCTGCGCGGCGGCGAATGCGTCCCTCGATCTCTTCGAGAGCGAGGCCCGGCTTGAGCAAGTTGCCGCTATTTCCGCGCAGCTTGCCCGCGAGCTTGAGCCCGCCCGCGCGATCAGGGGCGTGAAGGATGTGCGCGTTCTGGGGGCCATCGGCGTTATCGAGTTCGAGCAGATGGGCGACCTCAACCGGATGAAGCATCGTTTCGTGGAGGAAGGCGTCTGGATCCGCCCCTTCGGCAATATCATTTACACGACGCCGCCCCTCGTCACCGGCGCGGATGATCTTGCCCGGCTGACCGGCGCCATGGTGAAGGTGACGGCGGAAATGGCTGCCGCCTGAGCGGTCTTTCGCATGGCTTTGTGACTCAGACACCACGCTCTCTGGGCAAACGCCAGATTTTCGCCCCTATATGTTGAGCCAAAATGGGTCAACCGATACTCTCCCTTGGGGGGCTGATTCGGCCTTTGGACATTCGATCACGCACATGCCTGCGGGTCGGGGCGCGAAATGCGCGTTCCCGGATCGCGCGCAGCGTGTCACTTTCAGGGCCGCAATCAAGGATTTGAGCGGGCGGCCGATCATCGGGAATAAGCCATGCACGTCATTGCGTTTGCGTCCCAGAAGGGTGGCTCCGGCAAGACAACCCTCGCTGGTCATATCGCGGTTGAGGCCGAGCGCCGGGGAGCAGGACCAGTTGCCCTTATCGACACAGACCCGCAGGGGTCACTTTCTCAATGGTGGAATGCAAGGGAGGCGGAGCGGCCTTTCTTCGTGCGCGCCTCGGATGAAGGCCTCGAAGCCGATCTCAGCCATCTGAAAGCTGGCGGCGTGAAGCTCGTCATCATCGACACGCCGCCTGCCATAACGGCCACGATCGGCCATGTGATCAGCCAGGCTGATCTGATTGTCATTCCGACCCGGCCAAGCCCGCATGATCTGCGCGCGGCGGGTGCCACCGTCCGGCTCTGCGAGGAAGTGGGCAAACCCCTCGTCTTCGCCGTCAATGGCGCAAGCCCCCGCGCTAGAATCACCACAGAGGCGGTCATTGCGCTTTCGCATCATGGCGCCGTTGCGCCTACCATCCTGCATCAGCGAATCGATTTCGCTTCCAGCATGATTGATGGTCGGACTGTCATGGAAATCGCCTCGAACACGAAATCCCCGGAAGAAATCTCCGAACTCTGGTCCTTTCTGGACAGCCGCCTGAAAGGGCGCGAAATCTCGCCTCTGACGGGCACAATTACGGCTGGAGCCAGCGCGGAGAGCATCTCCAGCACTATTTTGCAGGGCGCGGCCTGATGGCAAAGAAACCTGCCTCATTGACGAGCGACCTCTTGGCGCGCAAGGGTGAAGCTGGGCCTTCCACAGTGGAGCCTGCTTCGCGTGTCACGCTCACGCCGGGGCGGCAACCCGATCTTTCGGGCATCAGTGCGACGGAAGGCCCGTCCCCCGGGCTCTATGCGAGCCCAGCTACCGGGAGGCCGGAAGAGATGCATGGAATGGACGAGGAAGAGCGGCCCCGCCCGCCCGAGCCCGAAATCATCTACACACCTGAAGATGAGGAAAGCGGCGGGCGCACAAGGCTGATCGTGGGTGCCTTTATCGGTCTTGCGCTGCTGGGTGGCGTCGTGGTGGCGCTGTCCCTCAATCAGGGCGACTCGGGCGTAGCACCCGTCGCGCCGGAAATTGCCTCGGCTCCCGACAGCCAGACGGCTCCGGCCACGCCTGCACCCGCACGCGAAGAAGCCCCGGTGGAAAGGGAAGTGGCGGAAGCCGCCCCCACGACACCTGCCCCCGAAGCAATCATTCCTGAGACTGCGAGCCCCGCTGCCGAGCCTGCGCCGAGCGCACCGGCGGCTGAAGCACCCGTTGAAGTGGCTCCTGTTGCAGAAGCCCCTGCGGCGGAGCTTCCCTCAATCGAGGTTGCACCCGCACAGATCACGCCGCCTGCTGCGGCACAGAAGGCCGACCCCGCTCCCCCCGCAACGGCAACGGCTGCTGCACCGGCAAGTGGCGGTGCCTATGTCGTGCAGCTCATGGCGCTTCGCGAAGAGGCCGGCGCGAAGAATGCCTGGGCTGCGCTGCAGAAGAAGCATCCTTCCGTCCTTGGCGGGCAGGCTCTCGATATCGAACGGGCCGACCTTGGCGACAAAGGTGTCTTCTATCGTGTCCGCGCTGCGGGCTACGAAACCAAGGCGGCAGCGCAATCCGCTTGCACCAGCCTCAAATCCGCCGGACAGGACTGTCTCGTCAAGACACGCTGAGGAAGGCGTCGAAAGGCGTCACCCCCAATCTCGTCATCCCCAATCTCGTCATGGCCGGGCTTGACCCGGCCATCCACGTCTTTGCGGTAAGACCAAAGGGAAATACGTGGATGGCCCGATTAAATCAGGCCATGACGATCTAAGGGGAGAGGCTTTTCAAACAGTCTCTTAGGCAGCTTGGCGCCTCCAGGCGCGCCGTGTAGGTTCCCGCCCAAACGCAATTCAGCAGGGTGAGGAACGAGATGGTTGAGGCTGTTATCTGGGATTTTGGCGGGGTTCTCACGACGAGCCCCTTTGAGGCATTCAATCGCTATGAACGCGAGAAGGGTCTCGCTCTCGATTTCATTCGCAGCATCAATGCGACCAATCCCGATACCAATGCCTGGGCACTCTTTGAGCGCAGCGAATGCACGCTGGATGAGTTCGATCGTCTTTTCGCGCAAGAGTCCGAGGAGAAAGGGACGCGCATCCCCGGCCGCGACATCATTGAGCTTCTCTCCGGCGACATCCGGCCCGAAATGGTGACGGCGCTGAAACGCTGCAAGGAGCGGGTCAAGGTTGGCTGCATCACCAATAATGTCTCGGCTGGCGAAGGCGCTGGCATGGCGCGCAGCAGCGATAAAGCCGCTGCCGTGGCGGAAGTCATGTCGCTTTTCGACCATGTGATCGAAAGCTCCAAAGTCGGCATTCGCAAGCCCGATCCGCGCATTTATGAGATGGCCTGCGAGGCGCTGGGCGTTTCCCCTGCGGCAAGCGTTTATCTCGATGACCTCGGCATCAATCTCAAGCCCGCCCGGGCGCTTGGCATGACTACCATCAAAGTGCTCTCACCCGAACAGGCGCTGAAAGAGCTGGAAGTGGCAGTCGGCTTTCCCCTTGCTTGAGCCCGCATGGCGATGAGCCCTAGACTTCTCCCCAACGATAAAAAGGGGAGGATACAACGATGCTCAGGCCGAAGGCGAAGGCGGTTGATCTAGGCGGCAAGCCCGATCTGAAAGACCCTGATCTCTATCTGCACGAGCGACACCATGACGTGTTCCGGAAGCTTCGCGCAGAAGAGCCCGTGTACTGGAACCCGGAGGCCGATGGCTCCGGTTTCTGGGCCGTCACACGCTATGACGACATAGAAGCGATCTCGAAAAATCCGAAGCTGTTTTCCTCTGCAAAGGAAATGGGCGGACATCGCATCTTCAACGAGAACGAGATTGACGGTAATTCCACCGAGGCCAGCATGATCTCGATGGATCCGCCGGAACACGCCGCCTATCGGCGCATGGTGACGCCGGGCTTCGTGCCGAAGCGCATTTCCAACATGGAAGAACGCATCCGCGCGCGGGTGACGCGGCTTCTCGACAATCTGCCGAAGACGGGCGAGGCGGAGTTCATTTCAGCGGTCGCAGCCGCTCTGCCGATCGAGGTGCTGGCAGAACTATTCGGCGTGCCGGAAAGTGATGGCGCGAAACTCTTTGAATGGTCCAACGCGACGGTGGGCGAGGATGATCCGGAGCTTCGCGTCTCCGATGAATATATGCACCAGTGCCTTTCGGAGATGGCGGCCTATTCCGCAGGTCTTTGGCAGAAGCGGCTGGCGGAGCCGGGCGATGATCTTATCTCCATGCTCGCTCATTCAAAGATCGACGGTCAGACGATGAGCTTTCCGACCTATATCGGAACCTTCATCCTGCTTGTGGTGGCGGGCAATGAGACGACGCGCAATTCCATCTCGGGCGGATTGCTCGCGCTATCCGAGAACTCCGAGGAGCGACAGAAGCTTATCGACAAGCCGTCGCTTATCCCTTCCGCGGTGCAGGAAATTGTGCGCTGGGTAAGCCCCGTCCTCCATATGCGCCGCACCGCCTCCGAAGATACGGAAATTCGGGGCCAGCGCATCGCGAAGGGCGACAAGGTGGTGATGTGGTACGCCTCTGCCAATCGGGATGAAGCGCAGTGGGATGATCCTTACCGCTTCGATGTAACGCGCTATACGAACCCCGAAGCGCCCACACAGCTTGGCTTTGGCGTGGGACAGCATTTCTGCCTTGGCTCACGGCTCGCTGAATTGCAGCTTCGTATTCTCTTCGAGGAATTGCTGCGGCGCTTCCCCGACATTCATGTCTCGGGGCCGGTGCGCCGTCTACGCTCGAACTTCATCTA
>JBAYOU010000178.1:0-4521 GCA_041678065.1 Parvibaculum sp.
CATCTTTGGTGGCACGAAGAACTGGCACGAGGGCAACCATCTGCGGGGTGCCGCCGCCCGCGCGGGCCTCGACATGGATGAACTCGACGCGACGGCTGAGAAGGAAAAAACCCGCCTCGAAGCCGTCATCACCGAAAACGAAGCTGCGCAGAAAGCGGCGGGCCATTGGGGCGTCCCCCTCATGGCCTTTGAGGGCGAACCCTTCTTCGGGCAGGACCGGGTGGACCATCTCGTCTGGCGGATGGAACAGCACGGGCTTGCGAAGCGCCGCTAACGCGTCTCCACCAGCCCAAGCTGCGCGGCAATGGCGACCGCATGCGCGCGGCTACGCGCGCCGAGCTTCGCCACCACATTGTCCATGTGATAGCGCACTGTTGTGGGGCGGATGCCGCTTCGCTCTGCAATCTCCGCCTCACGAAAGCCCTGCGCCGCAAGCGAAAGGCAATCCCATTCGCGCCGTGTCAGCGCGGCCCGATCTTCCGGCCGTGGCCGGGCGCGCTTTGCAAGCCGGTCCTGAAGGACTGCAAACATATGCCCTGCGGCGAGAAGATGCGGGGCCGCATCGGCAATGATCTCCTCCGCTTCTTCCAGCGTTTGCGGCCCCGCAAAGCCCAGCATCGCCACACGCGCAAAAGGAAGGCGCACTGGCACAACCAGAACCGCATTGAAGCCTTCGGCGCGCATCATCTCCGCCACGCGCTTCTGCTCCCCGCTATAGGGCGCGCGGTGGCGGCGGTGATCGTCATAAAGACTGATCGCAAAGGGAAGATGCTCGAAGCGGCAGCGTATGTTGAGCGGCATGCGCAGCGATATGCCGCCCTCCCCCAGAGCCGAAATGATCTCTCCCGGCCAGCCCTGACGCCGCATGAAACTTTCAGCAGCAGAAACCGACAAGGGCGAGGCGACATCCGGCGTCCAGATGGCGCGCGGCATGGTGATGAGCGCCGAAAGCTGGCCAAGCGCCGCATCGGCGGATGCCGCACCCGTCGCCTGCCCGAGCGCTGCAAGGGCCGCCCGCAGCGCCATATTGTCGATTCCACCCGGCTCCCGCAGCTTCTTGACTGCTTTCCCCGCCACCATTTTTCGATCCTGCTGTTTTCGAGGGGACGCGGGGGGATTTATATCCGATATTCCAGAGAGAAGGCGAGCCTCGAGAGGCCGCCCGCCTGCCTGCGAGGCAAGAAGCAAGGATGGGTTTCGAGAAGATGAAGCGCGATCTTGAGGCCATGAGCGCCACCACCTATGACCTCGTTATCGTGGGCGGCGGCATAACAGGCGCAAGCACAGCATGGGATGCGGCGCTGCGCGGCCTGAAAGTGGCCCTTCTCGAAAAGGACGACTTTGCCCACGCCACCACATCCGGCTCCTCAAAGCTTGTGCATGGCGGCTTGCGCTATCTCGTGAATGGCGAGTTCCGCCTTGTGCGCGAAAGTCTGCGCGAGCGGCGCATCTGGGAAAACATCGCACCTCATATGGTCCATCCGCTGCCCTTCGTGCTGCCAACCTATGGCTGGGGCATGAACGGGCCGATCGTGCTCGGCATCGGCCTTGCGCTTTATGACCTTCTCTCCTTCGACCGCAACTGGCTTTCGGATGATGACAAGAAGTTGCCCGGCTTCCGCCGCATCTCGAAGGGGAAGGCGCTCGACATCATGCCTTCACTGAAGCGCGAAGGGCTGACCGGCGCGATGGTCTATTATGACTGCCAGATGCATGCACCGGAACGCCTCTGCCTTGAATGTATCGAAGGCGCGGTCGAGTTTGGTGCGGATGCCGCGAACTACGCCGAAGTGACCGGCTTCACCAGCGAAGCCTCGATCAAACGCGGCGTAAAAATAACAGGCGTGCAAGTGCTCGACCGGCAGACAGGCAATAGCCACACCATTCGCGGGCAGGTCGTCGTGAATGCCGCTGGCCCCTGGGCCGACAAGACAATGGCGATGGTGGATGAAACACCGGCGCGCCGCCTCATCCGCTCCAAGGGCATTCACATCATCACCCGCGATATTTCCGGCGACATGGCGCTTGCCGTGAAGTCAGAAATTGGCGGCCACTTCTTCGTCATTCCCTGGCGCGGTCACACCATCATCGGCACCACGGACACCGTGTTCGAGGAAGACCCCGATGAACTCGGCGTGACGGAGCGCGATATCGAGAACTTCCTCATCGTCGTGAATGACGGCCTGCCGGGGCTTAATCTTACGCGGAAAGATGTTCTGCATTTCTATGCGGGCCTTCGCCCGCTTGTAGACACGACGCCTGAACCCGCCGATGGCGAGAAAGCGCCGAAAGACAGCTACAATGCGAGCAGGGCGGCAGAGGTTTATGACCACGCAACGGAAGAAGCGATTGACGGCCTCATCTCCGCCATTGGCGGCAAATGGACGACGTCGCGCCATCTCGCCGAACAGGTGGTAGATTTGGCGCTGAAAAAACTTGGCCGCACCGCATCTTGCGAAACACATTGCACGCCCGTCTATGGCGGCGAGATTGGCCGCCTGAAAAGCTTCGCCGCGCGCGCCCGCACGCGACACCCACATCTCGCTCCGGAGGTCGTGAACAATCTGGTCGATTTCTATGGCAGCCGCATCGACGAAGTACTCGCAACGGCGGATGAAAAACCCGGCGAGCGCGAAGAATTGCTGCGCCGCCTTGCACCGGAAACAAATGTCCTTTGCGTACAGGTGGTGCATGCCGTGCGCCACGAAATGGCGCTGCATCTCGACGACATTGTCTTCCGCCGCACCGGCCTTGGCACGCTTGGCCATCCGGGCGTTCCCGCCATCACCCGCGCTGCCGCGCTGATGGCGCGCGAACTCGGCTGGGATGAAACGACACATGCACGCGAGATTGCTGAAACGACGCGACTTTTCGAGACGATCGGGGGAAACAGGGAGGGATAGCGCATGGTGGGGGGAATGCCTCATGTCGCGGCGATAGTGAATCCGCGCTCCGCGGGCGGCCGAACGGGCCGCGCCTGGCGCGTTATTTCGGAGACGCTGGAAAAGGAACTCGGGCCTGTTCGCACACATTTCACGACTGGCCCATCGACACCGCATTATCTGCCTGCCGCAGAACTCACCCGCAAGGCGCTGCATGAAGGCGCGCAGCTCGTCATTGCCGTGGGCGGGGACGGCACCATCGACGAAGTGGTGAACGGCTTTTTCGAAAATGATGCCCTCATCAATCCGGAAGCCCATCTCGCCATTCTGAACGCAGGCACGGGCGGCGACTTCCGCCGCACTTTCGACCTACCCGATGACATTGAGGAAAGCGCAAAACGGATCGCAAGCGGCAATTCGCGCCGCATCGACATCGGTCGCCTGAGCTTCATTTCGGAAGACGGGCGGAACGCGTCCCGATATTTCAACAACATCGCAAGCTTCGGCCTTTCCGGCGAAGTGGTGCGGGCGGTGAACAAGGCGACATGGCAGAAAAGCTTTGGTGGAGCCTTCACCTTTCTCTGGGGCACGCTGATGGCATCCGCCACGCATAAGCCGCGCCCCGTGCGCATTGTCACGGATGATGGCGCGGAAGAAGTGCTCAATGCAGGCGTCGTCGCCATTGCCAATGGCAAATATTTCGGCGGCGGCATGTTCATTGCACCCATGGCCGAACCGGATGACGGCTCGTTCGACGTGGTGATGATGCGCAACACGACGCTGCTCAATATGCTGAAAAACTCAGGCGCGATGCGCGAGGGCAAACATCTGGAAAGCCCGCTCGTCACACATCGCCGCGCGCGCTGGGTGGAAGCAACGCCGGTTGGCCCGGAACCCATGTTGCTTGATGTGGATGGCGAAGCGCCCGGGCGGCTGCCCGCGCGCTTTGAAATCATTCCCGGCGCAATCACGCTGCGCTGCTGACAGGCAAACGGACAGGAAGAACGGATATGACAATCGACCGCACGACATTGCGCTGGAATGGCTGGGGGCCCACAAAGCAGGAAAACCCGCTGCCTGCAGACTCACCCAAATGGAAATGGGTTGAGGAAGTGCTGGGCATGAGCCATCTGCCTTCCACACCGGCCATACAGCTACAGGATATTCGCCTGCCCCATTGTCGCCTGTCCGGCACAATACTGGAAAAGCTGCGCGGCATTGTCGGCGAGAGCCAGCTTCGCACCGATGATTACGAACGCGCCTTCCACGCGCGCGGGAAAAGCTATCACGATCTGCTTTATGTGCGCGCGGGCCGCCTTGACGTCGCGCCGGACGCTGTCATCTATCCGCGCAATGCCGATGAAGTGCTCGCCATCGTGCAGCTATGCGCACAGGAGGACATTGCGCTCGTGCCCTTTGGCGGCGGCTCATCCGTGGTGGGCGGTGTGAACGCGGTCGCAAAATCGCTGGGCGGCGCGGTGCTCACGCTCGACACTACGCTGATGACGCGCATCATCCAGATCGACAAGGTGTCAATGACGGCGCGCATTGAGGCCGGTATCTACGGACCGCATCTCGAAGAGCAGTTGCAGGCACATGGCGTGACGCTCGGCCACTACCCGCAAAGCTTTCCTTTCTC
>JBAYOU010000179.1:0-4500 GCA_041678065.1 Parvibaculum sp.
GCAACCGCCACGGTGCGCGGCGATCAGGATTCCGGTGCCGTGAGCGAGGTGAAGTAATGAGCAATCTTGCACGCAAGGAACCACCCATCGTGAATGTGGAGCCCGTTGAGGCACCGCCCATGCCGGGCACGGCAGGCGCAGTCCCCGCTCTTCCCATTGACCGCGAAACGCTCGCCGTGATGAAGCCGGTACCGCGCATCACCATTCATGCCTTTTGCGAGCAGCCGGGCACGGGCAGCGCCATCCAGCGCGCCGGTGAAGATCGCCGTCTCGCAAAGACGCATCTCACGGTCCATATGGGCGGCATTGCAGCGGCCATCGACTATTATCAGCATACGGCAACGCCAAACCTCATCATGGTGGAAACGCGCGCCGTCGGGGCGGAGCTTTTCAGTCTGCTCGGCGCGCTCGCCGAAGTTTGCGATGCGGGCACCAAGGTTGTCGTTATCGGTCAGGCCAATGACGTGTCGCTTTATCGCGAGATGATGCGTCAGGGCGTCAACGAATATCTCGTCGCGCCGCTTAATCCGATGGGCATCATTGAGGCCGTGTCGCGTCTTTATATCTCGCCGGATGCGCCGCCCATTGGTCGCACCATCGCTTTCATGGGCGCGAAAGGCGGCACAGGCTCCAGCACCATCGCTCACAATGTTGGCTGGTGCATTTCCACCGGCATGGATGAAGATGTTGTCATCACTGATCTCGATCTGCCCTTTGGTACAGCGGGCCTCGATTTCAATCAGGACCCTGCACAGGGCATCGCCGACGCGCTGACGGCACCAGAGCGTCTTGATGATGTTTTGCTGGACCGCCTGCTGGTAAAATGTTCGGAACGTCTCAGCCTCTTTGCTGCCCCCGCCATTCTCGACCGCGATTTCGAGATGGATGGCGATAGCTGCGAAACGGTTCTCGATATTGTGCGTCAGGGCGTGCCTTGTGTGGTGGTAGACTTGCCGAATGTCTGGGCGCCCTGGACGAAGAAAGTGCTGCTGTCGGCGGATGAAATCGTCATCACCGCAACGCCGGATCTCGCAAGCCTGCGCAACGCAAAAAACATGCTCGATCTGACGCGCCAGCTTCGTCAGAACGACAATCCTGCACATATCGTACTCAATCAGGTGGGCATGCCGAAGCGCCCCGAAATTCCGGTAAAGGACTTTTCGGAAGCAGTCGGTGCAGAGCCAACGCTTGTGCTGCCGTTCAACCCCGGCCTCTTCGGTACCGCATCCAATAACGGCCAGATGGTCGAAGAGCTTGATCCCAAAGGCAAGACGACGGAAGGCTTCCGCTTCCTCGCGGGCCAGCTCTGCGGTCGTGAAACGCGCGCGCCAAAGCCTGCTCGTTCGTCTCTTTTCAGCTTTCTGTCCCGCAAGGGATAATCGGAGGTAGCTCGTGTTTGGCAGGCGTACCGATGGACAGCCCGTAGCGCGTAAGCCCGCGCCGCCACCCCCTTCCGCTGATGCGCGGTCGGGAGTGCCTTCCCCTCTGGCGGGGGCGGCTCCTGCACCCAAGCAGGTGCAGCCCAAGCCCGCTGCACGCCCCGTTGCGGCTGTGAAAGCGAACGACCATCGCTCCGAGAACTACTACCAGATCAAGACGACGATCTTTAATGCGCTGATTGACACGATTGACCTCACGCAGCTTGCCCAGCTTGATGCGGAAAGCGCGCGTGAGGAAATCCGTGACATCGTCAACGAGATTCTGTCGATCAAGAATGTCGTCATGTCGATTTCCGAGCAGGAAGCCCTCCTGCAGGATATCTGCAACGACGTTCTGGGCTATGGCCCACTGGAGCCGCTGCTCGCGCGCGACGACATTGCCGACATCATGGTGAACGGATGTGATCGCACCTTCATCGAAGTGAATGGCAAGGTCGAGCTGACCGGCATCCGCTTCCGCGATAACAGCCAGTTGATGAATATCTGTCAGCGCATTGTGAGTCAGGTCGGCCGCCGCGTCGATGAATCAAGCCCGATCTGCGACGCACGCTTGCCCGATGGTAGCCGCGTGAACGTGATCGTGCCGCCGCTCTCGATTGATGGGCCCGCGCTCACCATCCGTAAGTTCCGCCGCGACAAGCTCACCATGGCCGACCTCGTGCAGTATGCGTCGATCTCGCAGGAAGGTGCGGAGGTTCTCGGCATCATCGGCAAGGTGCGCTGCAACGTGCTGATCTCGGGCGGCACGGGCTCGGGCAAGACAACGCTTCTGAACTGCCTCACCGGCTTCATTGATGCCGATGAACGCGTGATCACTTGTGAAGACGCGGCCGAACTACAGCTCCAGCAGCCCCATGTGGTGCGCCTCGAAACGCGCCCGCCGAACCTTGAAGGTCAGGGGCAGGTGACGATGACGGAACTGGTGCGAAACTGCCTGCGTATGCGCCCCGAACGGATCATCGTGGGTGAGGTGCGCGGCCCCGAAGCCTTCGACCTGTTGCAGGCGATGAATACGGGCCATGACGGCTCCATGGGCACGCTTCACGCGAACAGCCCGCGCGAGGCGCTGTCACGCCTTGAAAGCATGATCACCATGGGCGGATATCAGCTCCCCTCCAAGACCATCCGCGAGATGATCTGCGGTTCCATCGATATTGTGGTGCAGGCGGCACGTCTGCGAGATGGTTCGCGCCGTATCACCCACATTACCGAAGTGCTGGGCACAGAAGGTGATGTGATCATCACGCAGGATCTCTTCGTCTATGACATTGAGGGCGAGGATGAGAGCGGCAAGGTTATTGGCAAACATCGCTCTACCGGCATTGCGCGTCCGTCCTTTTGGGATCGCGCCCGCTACTACAATCAGCACCATGCTCTCGCAAGCGCGCTTGACCGCGCTCAGGGCTGAGAGGGCGGATAATGGATCAGGCGACCCTGCTCATCATCGGCATCGCATTCCTCTCCGCCATCTGCATTGGCGGGGTGGGGTTCGCCTTTGTCGGGGGCGAGTCGAAATCGCAAAAGCGAGTCTCCCGTGTTGCCCGCGCGGGCAAGGCGCGTCTCACGCCCGGCGATAATGATATGCCGGACAACAGCGAAAAGCGCCGCAAGCAGGTGCAGGACACGCTGAAGGATCTGGAAGAAAAGCAGAAAGAACAGAAGAAGCGTATTCCCATCCGCACGCGTATCGAACGCGCGGGCCTCGATATTGAGCCACGCGTCTTCTACATCGCAAGCGGTGTTGCGGGGTTCGTCGTCATGCTGGTCCTTCTCGTGGCGGGGATGTCTTTTCTCGTGGCGCTGATGGGTGGCTTTGTTGCAGCCTTCGGTCTGCCGCGCTGGTTTCTTTCCTATTTGCTGAAGCGCCGGCAGAAAGCATTTGCCGAGGAGTTTGCAAACGCAATCGACGTGATCGTGCGCGGTGTGAAGTCAGGCTTGCCGGTGAATGATTGTCTTCGTCTTATTGCGGCCGAATCGCCCGAGCCGGTGCGCAGCGAGTTTCAGGGTCTTGTGGAAGCGCAGCGCGTGGGTGTGACGCTGGAACAGGGGCTTGAGAAAATCTATGAGCGGATGCCGCTGCCGGAAGTGAATTTCTTCCAGATCGTGCTCACGATCCAACAGAAGACGGGCGGCAATCTCTCTGAAGCGCTGACAAATCTTTCGCGCGTTCTTCGCGAGCGCAAGAAGATGCGCGCCAAGATTCAGGCCATGTCTCAGGAAGCAAAAGCCTCCGCAGCAATCATCGGCGCGCTGCCGCCTGCCGTGATGCTGATGATCTACTTCACTTCGCCTGACTATATGAGCACGCTCTTCACCACCTTTGCTGGCAACATGATCATTGTCTGCAGCCTGCTCTGGATGGGGATCGGCATTCTCATCATGAAGAAGATGATCGATTTCAAGTTCTAGGACGCGAAAGGCCGGAAAAGCAGAAATGTTCGAGTTTACGCAAAGCATGTTCAACATCCAGAACGCCGTCATGGTGCTGACGGCGCTGGCTGCCTTTGCGACAATTATCACATTGGCGCTGCCGCTTCTCGCAACGGACAAGCTGTCCACGCGCATGAAGTATGTGTCCACTGAGCGCGAGGCGATGCGCGCCCGCGCCCGTGAAGCACTGGCACAAGAAAAGACGCGACTTCGCCACACGCCAAAGGGTTTTGTGAAGGAAGTGGTGGACCGTTTCGCAAGCGGCCGAATGCTGGAAAATGCGGAGATCCGCGAGAAGCTCCGTCAGGCAGGCTTTCGCGGTCCCGGCCCGATCTACACTTTCATCTTCTTCCGTTTTGTCATGCCGCCCGTACTTTTCGTGCTGACATTGCTTTATCTCGCTTTCCTCAATGATTTCGGCCTGCCGCCCATGGCGCGCTTTGCGGCCTCTTGCGGCGCGGCCTTTATCGGCTTCTATCTGCCTAACGTCTTTGTACAGAATGTGATTGCGCGACGACAGGATTCGATCAAGAAGGCGTTTCCGGACGCGCTCGACCTGTTGCTGATCTGCGTTGAATCCGGCATGTCGATCGAAGCGGCCTTCCAGAAGGTGGCGGCGGAAGTCGGCACC
>JBAYOU010000180.1:0-4466 GCA_041678065.1 Parvibaculum sp.
GCCCGGCGCGGAGATGTTCACGCAATATGGCCGCGCGACAGGCACTTTCAACGACCCTAACGTCTTCGGACCGTTCCTTGTCGCGCCCGTTCTTTTTTTGTCGATGATGCTGAGCCGGGCAGGCTCTGTTCGTTCCTTGTGGATGGCGGTGCCGCTTGGAGTGCTTGTTCTGGCGTTGCTTCTCAGCTTCTCGCGCGGCGCGTGGGGTAATATGGTGCTATCGGGACTCGTCTTCTTCGTGATGACGCTTGCGACCTCGCAATCGGCAAAGCAGGCAATGCGGCTTATCGGCTTTGCCGGTCTGGTGGTCCTTCTCGGCGTTGTTGTCATCATGGTTGCGCTTGCCGATCCGAAGGTTTCTGAGCTTTTCAGCGAACGCGCATCGCTGACGCAGAATTACGACACGGACCCCGAGCATGGCCGGTTCGAAAGCCAGGAGCGGGCCTTCCGCATGGTGCTGGAAAAGCCGCTGGGCCTTGGCCCGGCGCAATGGGCGATGATCAACGACCTCGACACCCATAATGTCTATCTGCATGTGCTGGTGGCGGGCGGCTTCCTCTCCGGATTTGCCTTTGTTGGCTTCGTACTGCTTTCTTTGGTACGCGGCTGGCAGGCTGTATTTCGGGGAGAGCCGGAGACCGGGATGGTTGTTGTCATCTTCTCGGCTTTGGTCGGGCATTTTGCTGAAGCCGTCATCATCGACATCAACAACTGGCGTCACTTCTATCTGCTGCTCGGGGTGCTTTGGGGGGCGGTCCTCGCAATCGAGGCGCGGAAGGGCGCAGCCAGACCGATTCTCATGGGCGGCAATCGGCCAAGCGTAATTCGCCTCACCCCGGCGGATGGTTTCCGGGCTTGAGGCGCCCGTTTGGGCGATTAAACTCTGATTTTCCGAGAAATATTGGAGGCCACGCCCGGAATCGAACCGGGGTATACGGATTTGCAGTCCGCTGCGTCACCACTCCGCCACGTGGCCTTCGCCTGCTTTCGTCGGACAAGTCCGTTATCAGCAGGGCGGGCGGGGTATAGCAAATTCCATCGCCCGGGTACAATCATCATTACGCATCAGCCCCAAAGAGACGTTAACCGGGGACTGATCGGGCGTTCCTGAGGGCTGACCGGCTGGCGGGAAGAGTTCCACCACTCAGCGAATTGAGTTTGCCATTCGGGCGCTTTATAAACGCAGCAACCCTCTCAGCGCCTTTCCCGGATGCCCGGATAGTCATCAGGACCAGATATGACCGATTTCGCTGCTGCCCGTCTCAACATGGTCGAAAGCCAGGTTCGTGTGAACGGGGTGACGGATGAACGAGTCCTCGCCGCCATGGACTCTGTCCAGCGCGAGCGTTTCGTACCCGCTGCCCGGCAGAGCCTTGCCTATATGGATGAGTGTGTTCGCCTGACGGATGAAAGGCCTGCACGCTATCTGATTGAGCCGCGCGTCTTCGGGAAGCTTGCCCAGCTTGCGAAAATCACCTCACAGGATCTCGTTCTCGATATTGGCTGCGGCACCGGATATTCAACGGCGGTGCTTTCGCGGCTCGCCGGCACGGTGATCGGCCTTGAGAGCGATGCGGCGCTGGCGGCTCAGGCGGGCGCGCTGCTCAGCGACATCGGCGCTGACAATGCGGTGGTCGTTACCGGCGCTCTGGAGCAGGGCCATGCCGATCAGGCACCTTATGACGTTATTTTCATCAATGGCATGGTGAGCGCGGTTCCCGAGGAGCTGGAGAATCAGCTTCGCGAGGATGGTCGGCTGGTTGTCGTGGTGGGTGACGGGGTGGCGGGCAGGGCGCGGCTCTATATCCGCTCCGCTGGCAGCTTCAGCGGGCGCGACGCATTTGACGCCAATATTCCCCTCCTGCCCGGCTTCGAGCCCGCCGAGACCTTCGTTTTCTGACAGTTACTGGCAGGTTGCATCTATTCCCGCCAAATACTGTGCCATATGGGAATAGCATTTCTTCGCGCCTGCATTTAGCCTGCCGGACGCAAAGTCATTTCGCGGAAGCGTTGAGGGACGAGGCCGCCGTTAGCTGAGAAGTAACGAGAATGAAGAAGTCCAGAATTACGTCCCCTGACAGAAAAACCTCTCTCCGGTCCATTGCTGTCATGCTGGGAACGACCGCGCTGGTCGCTCTTTCGCCGCTCACGACTGCCTCAGCCGATACGCTGGTGGATGCGATGGCGGCTGCCTATCAGACAAACCCTGTGCTGCAGGCGCAGCGCGCCCAGCAGCGCGCCACGGACGAGCAAGTGCCGCAGGCGCTGTCCGGCTGGCGTCCCTCCGTGCAGGCGCAGGGCTCTTATGGCGCGGTGGACACCAAGACGACGCTCAATGCGGGCGTAACCTCGCGGGATGATCTGCGCCCGCTTAATGGCGCGGTCACGCTCAGCCAGAACCTCTTTGCCGGTGGCCGCACAGTCAGCGCTACGGATCAGGCGGAGGCCGTGGTGATGGCCGGGCGCGCGAACCTTGAAAGCGTGGAGCAGACGACGCTGCTCAATGCGGTGCGTGCCTATATGGATGTAATCCGCGACCAGAGCGTTGTCGAACTCAACAAGAACAACGTCGAAGTGCTGCGCCGCCAGCTTGAGGCGACCACGGATCGCTTCCGCGTGGGCGAGTTGACGCGCACGGACACGGCGCAGGCCGAAGCGCGGCTTTCGCTTTCTCGTTCGAACCTTATTGCTGCCGAAGCACAGCTCACGGCCAGCCGTTCCTTCTATGAGCGGGTGGTGGGCCAGATGCCGGGCACGCTTGAGCGGCCAGCAAGCCTTACCGATCTTCCTGAAAGTGAAGAAGCGGCGCGACAGGTTGCCGAGATGAACAATCCGGCATTGCGGGCTGCCCGCCATGCAGAAGCTGCGAGCCGTGAGGCAATCAACGTCGCCAAGGGCGCGTTACTGCCGACTTTCGATGTGCAGGCGCAATATCGCTATGGCCGCGATCCTTCCAGCACCATCCGCGATGTGGAAGAAAGCTCGATCCTTGGCGTGCTCACCGTGCCGCTTTATCAGAGCGGCGTGGAATATTCGCAGGTCCGCCAGGCGAAGGAACTCAATAATGAGAGCCGCATGCAGGTGATGGCGGCGCAGCGCGAAGTGCATGAGGCTGTGCGCAATGCGTGGGAGGTGCTGCGTGCCTCCCGGGCCAGCATCGCTTCCACCCGCGAAGGCGTGCGGGCGAGCGAGATTGCGCTTGAAGGTGTGAAGCAGGAATCGGAAGTCGGTGCCCGCACCACACTCGATGTTCTGAATGCCGAGCAGGAATATCTCAACACGCGCGTTTCGCTTGTCAGCGCTGAGCGCGATCTCGCCGTGGCCGAGTACGGGCTTCTCGCGGCGATGGGGCTTCTCACGGCGCGCAACCTCGAACTGCCGGTCGAATATTATGACCCGACCAAAAATTATGGCGAGGTTCGTAATAAGTGGATCGGCTTCGACACGGCGAGCGACGAGTAATCCGCTCAGCTATTGGCTGTTTCAGAATATATTAAGGGGACGTTGGCAAAATGGGTCAACTTCTCCTAAGGTTTTCTTGTTATTCAGGTATCAAGATCACCTTTTAAACGGACCGGGCGGGACGATCGTATGAGCAATCAGGGCCAGGCACAGGAACCGACGATGGAGGAAATCCTTGCCTCCATCCGGCGGATTATTTCTGAAGATAGCGGGCCAGACGACAGCCCTCGCGCTGCGGAGTCGGCACCTCCACCCGCGCCGGATGATGAAGCTTACGACATCGAGGAAGACATTCTCGAACTGACTGAAGCGCTGCCCGAAGAGCCGCCCTATCAGGAACCGGCCTCATTCGAGCCGCCCTCAAGCGCGCTTGTGGACGATGTGCAGTTTGCCGAGCCTGAGCCCGCACCCATTCCTGAACCTGTGGCTGCGGTCGAGCCGGAGCCCGAGCCTGAGCCTGAGCCGGTATATGAGCCAGAGCCCGTTTACACGCCGGAACCTGAGCCCGTGGTCGCGCGGGTGGAACCCACCCCTGTAGCGCCGGAGCCTGTGACGCCGGTCCAGCCTGCGATTGAGGAGCCTGTCATGCACACCGAACCGGCACAGCCTTCGCCCTCTCTGATTTCCCGCGAAGCTGAGGCGGCAGCATCTGCCGCTTTCGGTATGCTGCAAACCTCGCTTGCCTCTTCGAATAGTGGCCGGACGCTTGAAGATATCGTGGTGGATATGCTCCGCCCCATGCTGAAAGAGTGGCTGGACGACAATCTCCCCTCGCTGGTGGAGCGGCTTGTCGCGGAAGAAATCGAGCGGATCGCCCGCCGCCGCGGCTAAGGCGGCATTTGTGGGCCTGTCTGGCCCGCCCATATGTACCGACGCTTGATAGGGTGGCGCTGCCTGTGTAACACAGGCTCGCGCCGCCCTTTTTTGTGCCTTTTCCTACGGATGTGACCCCCTATGCTCGAAAAAACCTTCAACCCGCAGGAAGCCGAAGCCCGGCTTTATGA
>JBAYOU010000181.1:0-4463 GCA_041678065.1 Parvibaculum sp.
ACTGCTAAATGTTGCCGAATTAGCAGTTCGTTGGCACTTCGGGCCAACGCCTTGAGTCTGGCCGTGGTAGGTCCGAGATCATGAGCTTGATGGGGCGCCTGGTTACGCTCGGTCGGGGTCCGGAGCCCCGCGAGCCAGCATGGTCGCCGGCGTCAGCCGCTTGGCCATGATGATGTCGTGCTTTCCCGGTCCGTCCACGTCCGGGAGCACGCCCGTCACCGCCATAATGGGCCGCTCTCCGTGTTCAGTGTGGCTGATGCCCGTTTTCTCCTGCTGCCTGGATGAGCCCTGCGCTTGGCCATCGGAACTCCTGCATCGCGGCCACCAATTTGAAGGAATTACTCGCGGCTCAAAAGTGCGAATGCAATGATTCACCCCCTTTGGAGCATGTGCCCAAGGGACTCCAAACTACGCACACTCCGCACCGGGACAGTCCCTCGTAGGGAGTGCTCGGCCAAGATCAGCGCGCAAGCACGCACATAACGCTACTGCGCTATGGATTGCAAAGCTGTACCATCACCGCGGTTTTCGAGGTATCAGCGAACCATGGCCTGGGCTCCTTCTGACACGTAAGAAAGCCTCGGAGCACCGACAGTCCGCAAGCGTGGCTTTCTTGCGGCCAATGACGCGCACTGTTACGGCTTCACCGAGTCGTCGTTTCAGCGGATGCTCCGCGAACGAATTCCCTGTCTGAAATGGAGGACATAACGCGGCGGGTTCACCTTCCCGCACATCAGTTTCCAGAAGCCGCCCATGAATGGATCATGTCGAAGGGTTGCTCCAGACCAGGGATGCGCTCTATTTTTGCCCGCTCGCCCTCTGGAACCTCTGCGTGGTAGCGCGCCTTTGCCCTTAGCTCTCTCCACCATTCGTCCGCGATCGTGTCGATGGACGAAGGCGTCTCATCCGTCACCTCGCTTAAGGTACTGACTGGGATGCTCTTGAGATAGGTTCGCTTGGCAAGCACGTACTGCTGCATGGCAGGAGCGAGGCACGCGTTCCTGTTGCGTCTGTAGAAATAATCGCAACCGAGGAGAAGTGCTCGCCGGCTCACGCCGATTTCCGCACTTAGAGGGATCTTGATGACGAGCATCTTTTTGTCGCACGCATCAATGGTCTCAGAAAGATACGCTTCAGCTTTCCGTAGCTCGGTCTCCGCAAGGGTAGCGACCGCATTTGTCAGCAGCAGGTCATCCTCGCCACCGAAAGCCGCCTGGCTCGTGAGCGTCAAAGTTAGAGCGAGAAATACCCTAGCGGAAAAGGCAGCCATCGTACACCGCCTTCCAAAACTGGGATTCCGCAAAATTGTTCCGCAATTGGGATTCTATCCATTCGTTATACGCCTCTGTCTGCATGCTCGCCCTCGCGATCGCAGGTATGCCCGAGAGCGCGGTTGCGAACGTAACCCAGTCGGCACTATGGATACTGTAGAGAGTCGCAGCAGGCGGGGTAGGACTCACGAAGATGTTCACGATTTGTCCGCCAGCCATGGAGCCTTGTAGTGCTTTGGCGAGGCCGGGCTTTCTCTTGATGCGTTCAATTGCTTTCAGGCTCGCATCACTTAACCTTAAATTGCGAATATCTGGACAGTTCACACTGCTTTCCTCCCTGAACGTCTGTTCCTCGGTGGAAACCGTATAAGTTAACGCGCCAGTTCGTCAATACTGTGGCGAATGCGAATCAGAGAACGCCTCTGCCTGAAGGAACAGCGAAAGAGGAAACCCACAATACGATCAGGACGCAGCGGTGGGAGCCCCCAGCAACCGGATCGATGAGGCTTGTTTCCTTTCGGGTTTGCATGCGCACCGCTACCGGTTCCGCGGTGAGCCCGGTGCAAATATTGCTTCCAGTCGGGCGTTGACGGGGAGACGGTGAGGTGGGTCAGGGTGGTTGGTAGACTTGCAGTCGCCAAACACACAAGAACAACCGCCCACCCTACCCGTGATGAATGCTATGTCGCTGTAGAGCCTTCTGGAAAGGCTTCCGTGTTCCTCGCTTCGAAGTTCTCTCCGATATCGAACGACTGGTGATTCTCGAACCGGTCCCCGGCGAGTTCCCCCGTTGTCCCCAAGGCGGTGAGGCCTGTGGCCTTATTCACGAGCATACTGTCCGGCGGATTCGGGAACGAGACCTTCTGGATCAACAACTTTGGCTGGAAGTGCCGCTACGGCGCGCGGAATGCCTGCGCTGCGGGCGGGCATGGAACGGGCGGAGGCTGGCCCCCCGACGCCGGCTGACCCGACGCGTGGAGGGCAGCGAAGCATGGCTTTTCCTCAGTGCAACCCCGGAGCGTGACACACTGCGCACCATACGTGTCCTCCCAAGTCCATTCGCGTTAGCTAGCGCGGCGCCTATCGGAGCAACTTTCTAATCGGTCACGGGTGCGGTTGCGAATCCATTGGATGATTTGCCACGCTCTAGAGGTACGGAACGTGTTCTCCACAAGAGGGAGGGCGCAAGTGTCGACGAGTTCCCGTAGAAAATCTGCCGAATAGGGGCCACGCCGATTACGTTAGACCCCTGTTCAATATCTGTGGCGTCAAAAATGAGATCAAGGAATGGGGTGTCGTTCTGGAGTACAGTAGCCCTCCAGAGGTACCTGGGCATTCTCGAGGTAAGCAGCTTCGCCTTTTCGCCTGGCAAGATGAGAGCGCTCCGGGCGATATCTGCCTTCAGAAGATTCACAGTCGTGAGATAGATGTCCCACTCGTGTGATGCCGGTGCAGCAGGCGCCACTTCCCTCGCCGCGTCAGATGTAGCTCCCGCTATGGTCCGAAACACGTGATCGACGACAGAGTCAAACTCCATGACTTGGTCGTGGATGCACCCAAAGGGGATGCGGATCTTGTGGTATAGAGGCACTAGCAAAATTTCCGGTACTGCTCGACCGCTCCCGATTTGCTCATCGGATCCGCGCCAAGATGTAGCGACCGTCGGCACGGGGAGTGGTTGGTTCGGAACGTTGATAGAGATGCCGTCGAAAGCCATCCTTGCGAAAGGTCCAACTTGGTCGTCATGTGCGTAGAACTTGTCGATCCTGCTTGCCCGAAGATTGAAATTGGGACCAAAGGGCTTTGGTGGGCCATCAGGAAGGCTGAAACCCGTCAAGGCGACCGCGTGCTTTCCCATTGGCGGACTAGGCGTTTGAGCGGCATCGTACAACATGAAACCGAAGATCATGGGGATACCGGCTTTCAGGTAAGCATAAGCGGTGCCCTTAAGCAGGTACTCATTTGTGACGCGGACAGGGTAAGGCTCAAGGCCCACCTCCTTGATGGCTCTAGCCATCTCAATCGCATCCAATCCGTGGGAAGGGAAGGCCCGTGATCGTTCACCATCGGTAATTTGCTCGGTGGCAATCTTCGTGATAGCAGACGGCGATAGAATCGCATGCTGGAACAGAACCCCTGTCCCATGAAAAACGGACCACAGTGCACTCGTTGCACAAGCTGCGACAACCGTGTCCTGCTCCTGAAACGCGAGGCTCTTGCCGACCTTCAGCTCAACACCGAAAAGGTTCGCCGAGTACGTCCGGGTTATGGGGAAGTGACGGCGGCCGGCCGCCGGGTAGGTGCTGAGACATGTCCTGCCAATGATTGTCCTCGGTAGTGGTTTCACGACTACGAAACCGAGGTACCCCTGCTGTAATCCCTCCCGGCTGACGGGACTTGGCTGCTCGCTGAGGAAGGCCCTGAACTCATCAGCCGAGAACTCGGCCGTGAAAAAGTGCAGCCGCGTACATTTTCGCGGATATTCCTTGAAACAACTGACGTAGTACTCGGAATAATCTTCTAGGTAATCGCCTAGTGAGGTCTCGACTGGTGACCAGATCGTGACGCACGGCGCTCAGGCTGCGAACCTTCCGAAATCATATCCGAACACGACGCGCGGGATGAGATGCGCTAACCTATTGAAAAGTATGGCCATGGACACTTCCCTCACACTGAATCCGGTGTCGACGCTCGATCCTCCTCGACTACCAAGCACTCGTTGGTAGCCGACACCGCCTGTTGCAACACTCGCGAAACCACCTGTTACTTGCATGGCCCACGACGAGGCCTGCGCCCGATGAGCAGGCCTAAGAGCAGCTTGAAAATGACGTCTAGCGGGCAGCCGATCAGCAACATGTGTTCGCGCTCACAAACCAGGCACAGAGGACGCCGCCACACCCATAACACGGGCGGCGGGCGTGCGGACAGGTCGCCCTTATCTCGCCGCACTCGTTCCGCTTCGGGATTGGCCCTGTCTCGCCGCGAACTGCTAAATGTTGCCGAATTAGCAGTTCGTTGGCACTTCGGGCCAACGCCTTGAGTCTGGCCGTGGTAGGTCCGAGATCATGGGCTTGATGGGGCGCCTGGTTACGCTCGGTCGGGGTCCGGGGCCCCGCGAGCCAGCATGGTCGCCGGCGTCAGCCGCTTGGCCATGATAATGTCGTGCTTTCCCGGTCCGTCCACGTCCGGGAG
>JBAYOU010000182.1:0-4448 GCA_041678065.1 Parvibaculum sp.
CAGCAGGTTCTGTTCCGAAACATAGGCTACATATTCCGTCTCGGCGTTTTCTGCGAGCAGGTGATAATAGGGCTGGTTCTTGCTCGGGCGCATTTCTTCCGGGATCGAAAGCCACCATTCCTCGGTATTATTGAAGGTCGGATCGACGTCATAGATCACGCCGCGAAACGGAAAAATTCTGTGTCGGACGACCTGTCCGATCCTGAATTTCGCTTTCCGGTTGATCCCGATTTCCGGCTTTCGGTCTTTCATCGCATACCCAGTTCTGTAAATCCCGGTTGAAAGGTGGAAAATCCGCCAACCCTCCGAGGTCCAAGTTCAGGATTGCCATTCGCGTCCGGACACCCAATATGGCGCAAACCGATATTTTTCAACCGGCAGGAGAGCGCGGAATGAGCAGCAACGTGGCACCTTTGTTCGAGCCCTTTACCATCAATGGGCTGACACTTTCGAATCGTATCGTCATGGCACCCATGACGCGCTCCAAATCGCCGGGCGGCGTGCCGGGGCCTGACGTAGCGGCCTATTACCGCCGCCGGGCAGAATCCGATTGCGGGCTTATCATTACCGAAGGCACCACCGTCAACACGCCGGTCGCCACGAGCGACCCCAATGTACCGCAATTCTGGGGTGAGGAAGCCCTGAAGGGCTGGAAGCGTGTGGTTGAGGAAGTCCATGCAGTTGGGGGCAAGATCATGCCGCAGCTCTGGCACACGGGCATGACCCGCAACCCGGAAAAATCCACCAATTCGCATCTCCCGAGCCATGGCCCCTCCGGGCTTGCCATGCCAGGCAAGAAGCGCTCCGAGCCGATGACGCGGCAGGAGATCAAGGGCACGATTGAGGCCTTCGCACAGGCAGCCGTGGATGCCCGTGAGATCGGCTTTGACGGCATCGAGCTGCATGGCGCGCATGGCTATCTCATCGACCAGTTCTTCTGGGAAGGCACGAACCAGCGCGACGATGAATATGGTGGTGATCTGGTGGGTCGTACCCGCTTTGCCGTGGAAATCGTGGAATCGATCCGCCGCCGCGTTGGCGATGACTATCCGATCATCCTGCGTTTTTCACAGTGGAAGCAGCAGGACTACACGGTGAAGCTCGCTCAGACGCCGGAAGAGCTGGGCGCGTTCCTGAAGCCGCTTTCCGATGCGGGCGTTGATGTCTTCCACTGCTCGCAGCGTCGCTTCTGGGAGCCGGAGTTTGAAGGCTCTGATCTCAACCTTGCCGGCTGGACGAAGAAGCTCACCGGCAAGCCCAGCATCACGGTCGGAAGCGTGAGCCTTTCGGGTGAGTTCATTGCGTCCTTCGCGGGCGAAAGCTCTGAAGCAACGGGCATTGATGAGTTGCTCGAGCGCCTCGCGCGTGACGAGTTCGATCTTGTCGGTGTCGGCCGCGCATTGCTGGTTGATCCCGCCTGGGCGAAGAAAATCCGCACTGGTGAGTTCGATCAACTCATGCCGTTCCGGGCCGAAGCGCTCGCAACGCTTTCCTGATCGTCAGAAACCGTAAGCCTTGGCGAGGTCGGGGTCCTTAGCGGCCACCTTCCTCGCCAGGTCGACGATCACCTTCGCCTGTTTCCAGGTGGCATCATCCTGCATCTTGCCATCGATCATGGCGACGCCGGTGCCATCCGGCATGGCTTCAAGAATTCTCCGTGCAAAGATGACTTCGTCCGGCTCCGGGCTGAAGACGCGCTTGGCAATGGCGATCTGGTTAGGGTGCAGCGACCACGCACCGACACACCCCATCAGGAAGGCATTACGGAACTGCTGTTCGCAGGCCTCCAGATCCTGAATGTCGCCGAAGGGGCCGTAGAAGGGGCGAATATCGTTTGCGACGCACGCATCGACCATTTTGGCAAAGGTGTAGTGCCAGAGATCCTGTTGGGCGGCGGCGCGTGCCGAGCCATCTTCCTTCGGATCTTCTAGAACCCGGTAGAAGGGGTGTCCGCCGCCAACGCGGGTGGTCTTCATTTTGCGGGAAGCAGCGAGGTCAGCAGGCCCGAGGCTCATGCCATGCATGCGGGGGCTTGCGGCGGCGATCTCTTCAACATTCTTCACGCCTTGCGCTGTCTCCAGAATGGCGTGGATGAGGAGCGGCTTTGTCAGCCCGTGGCGCGCTTCAAGCTGCGCCAGCAACTGGTCGAGATAGTGAATGTCCCACGCGCCTTCCACCTTGGGCAGCATGATGACATCAAGCTTGTTGCCCAGTTCAGCGACGAGTTCCATCACATCATCCAGCATCCAGGGACTGTTCAATGGATTGATGCGAACCCAAAAGCCGGTGGAGCCGAAATCATATTTCTTGCCAACCTCGATCACGCCTTTGCGCGCGGCTTCCTTCGCATCAGCCGGAATGGCGTCTTCCAGATTGCCGAGCAGGACGTCCACCTGCGAAATGACGTCGCCGACCTTCGCCCGGACCTTTTCATTATGGCCCGGGAAGAAATGGATCATCCGTTCCAGCGCGACAGGAAGTTCGCGGTAAGGAGCAGGGGCGCCAATGGCGAGCGGCTTGTAGAAGTTCGAAGGCAGTTTCATGGCAATCCGTTCGGGAAGGGAGGTTTCACGCGCAGTCTAGCGGGCGGGGCCTGGCAAATCCATGAGCGATATCAGCCCGGTGCCGACTTCTCCTGAGCATCAAGGACGGCGCGCACGGGGCCAGCCGCATAGAGACAGGCGAAACCGAGGACAGAGGAAAGGGTGATGGTGAGATAGGCAAGCTGATAGCCATCCGCCAATACATAGAGGAAACCGAGCAGGGCGGGGCCAGCCGCATTGGCGCAGGTCGTTATCATCTGCGACATCGAAAGTATCCGCGCATAGGCCTTGAGACCGAAGGCTTCTGCCACGATGAGTGGTTGCATCATCTGCATATTGCCAACCGTGGTGCCAAAGATCACCGAGGCGATGAAAAGCCCGACTATCCCATCCACAAAGGCGAAGAGGAGGAAGGATAGCGCCTGCAGCACGAAGATCGCATAGAGATAGGTTTTTGATGCGACATGCGAAAGCAGGAAGCCGCCTACAAGGCGTCCCGCAATGCTCGCCGCTGCCATGACAGAGACGGCAAGCGCTGCAACATGGTCATCGCCCGTGCGGGTGGAGACAAGTCTGAACTGATGCGCGAGCGACCCCACCTGCGCCATCATCGAAAAAACAAACGCGCTTGTGCAGAGAACGAAAAAGCGGCTCCGCATCGCCTGTTCAAAGGAGACGCCATCCGGCGGCAGCAGGGTGCCGTCCGCACTGCGGCGCGGCGGGTCGCCATCCGGCGACTGGCCAATGGCTTCCGGGCTTGCACGCAGAATGACCAGCGCAACAGGCACCACACCGAGCACGAGAATGAGGCCGAGCCAATAGGCAGCGTCCATCAACCCGTAACGCTCGATAAGCCCGGCTGAAAGTGGCGTGAAGATGATACCGCCGAGCGACAGGCCGGTTGAGGCATAGGCAATCGCCTTGGAGCGCTGCCGATTGAACCAGCGCGCTACAATGGTCATGCCCGGGATTACAGCAACTGCTGCATTACCTACGCCGAACAGCACATAGAAGCCGTAAAGCTGCCAGAGCGAGGTGACATGTCCGGCGCTTGCGAGAACGCTTGCTGAAATCAGCGCACCTGCCGTTACCACCCAGCGCGGGTCATAGCGGTCGAGCAGCCAACCAACGGCAAGCCCCGTAATGCCGGAGGAAACGAAAAAGATTGCCGTTGCATTCGACGCGGCGGAGACGGAAAAGCCGCCTTCCGCCACAAAGGCTTTCAGGAAGATCGACAGATTGTAGAAGATCAGCCCGCAGGAAACCGTGTGGATGATGAACACGGCCGCTACGACATACCAGCCATAGAAGACCGGGCCGCGCGGGGGCACGCGCGGCATTTCTGGCGCCGTTCCAGCGTCCATTTCAAGGGCTCCGATGATCGGAAAGATGAATAGCGAATTAGCATGTAGATAGCTCTTTGGGCCCTTTTGCCCAAGAGGAATCTTAAGTTTTTTCCGCCAGTCCCCGCATTTCCTCGGCCATGGCGCGAGCAAAGCTTTCCTGATCTGTCACACGGTGATCGCCTGCCGCATAAGCAAGCGCATTCTCATAGTAGAAGCGCGCATTCATGATGTTGGCGGCACCGCTATCGCGCGTTTTGATGACCTTGGCGGGCGCACCCGCGACGATGGAGTTTTCGGGGATGACGGTTCCTTCGGTCACAATGGAGTGGCCAGCGACAATCGAGTTCCGTCCGATCTTCACGCCATCCATCAGGGTCGAGTTGATACCGATCAGACAATTGTCGCCAATCTCCGCGCCGTGAACGGTGCAGTGATGCGTAATCGAACAATGCTCGCCGATCAGTGTCGGTGTTTCATTGCCGACATGGATCATCACGAAGTCCTGAATATTGGTGCGCTTGCCGATGCGAACCTCATGCATTTCGCTGCGGATGACGGA
>JBAYOU010000183.1:0-4446 GCA_041678065.1 Parvibaculum sp.
AGCTGCGCGACAGGATTGCAGCCCTTCCCGAAACGCCGAAGCCCGATGACGAGATTTTCTCCCGCGCGCAATATCGTCTTGTTGCAAGTGGTAGCGCCTCGCTCGGCGCGGCGGCCACCCTTGCCCGGGCGGCGGGATATGAACCCGTGGCGCTGGGTGATGGCATCGAGGGAGAAGCCCGCACCCTCGCAGAAGAACATGCCGCACGCGCTTTGAAGGCAAAGGCGGAAGGCAGATGCGTCGCCATCATTTCGGGTGGCGAAGCAGGCGTAACCTTCAATACTGGCGCAACAGGAAAAGGCGGGCCAAATCAGGAATATGCGCTGGCACTCGCCCTTGCGCTTGATGGCACGCAGGGGATTTGCGCTCTTGCGGCCGATACGGACGGAATTGACGGCGGATCGGGTGCCGCAACAGACCCCGCCGGTGCCATTGTCACACCGGATACACTTGCCCGTGCGAATGAAAAAGGGCTCGATCCCCGCGCCATGCTCCACCGCCACGATTCTGGCACCTTCTTCGGCGAGCTTGGCGACCTTGTAACAACCGGCCCAAGTTACACGAACGTCAACGATTTCCGGGTCATACTGGTCGGTGAACCCGACAACCCCACCACAGAACCTTCGGGAGTGCTTCCTTGAACCGCCGCCGTAACGTCAAGATCATCGCCACGCTGGGGCCTTCCTCTGATACGCCGGAGATGATTCGCAAACTTTTCGAGGCGGGCGCGGATGTCTTCCGTCTCAATATGAGTCACCTGGACCATAAGGGGCTGAAGCGACTCCATAGTCTGGTGCGGCAGGTGGAAAAGGAAGTGGACCGGCCCATCGGCATTCTGGTCGATCTGCAAGGGCCGAAGCTCCGCATTGGCGCCATGCAAGAAGGCGGCGCACTGCTTGAGGAAGGCGCGAGCTTCCGTTTCGACATGGGCAAGAAGACGGGTGACGAGACGCGCGCGCCCCTTCCCCACCCGCAGATTTTTGAAGCGGTGAGCGCTGGCCACACGCTGCTGCTTGATGATGGCCGCATCCGCCTGCGCGTGACGGGCAAGACCGATGCGAGCATCGATACCGAAGTCATCATTGGCGGCACGCTGACAAGCCGCAAGGGCGTGAGCCTGCCCGATTCCGTGCTGCCGCTCGCCGCGTTGACCGAGAAGGACCGCAGCGATCTCGACTTCGCGCTTGATCTCGGCGTGGACTGGATCGCGCTTTCCTTCGTACAGCGTTCTGATGATGTGGCAGAAGTGCGCAAGATTGCGCGCGGCCGTGCCGCCGTTCTCGCCAAGATCGAAAAGCCGCAGGCGCTGTCGCATCTCGATGCCATTATCGAGATTGCAGACGCAATCATGGTGGCGCGTGGCGACCTTGGCGTGGAACTGCCGCTCGAACAGGTGCCCGGCTGGCAGAAGCGCATGACCCGCGCCGCACGCCGCTCCGGCAAGCCGGTCGTGGTGGCGACGCAGATGCTTGAATCCATGATCTCAGCACCCACGCCGACACGCGCCGAAGTGTCCGATGTCGCAACGGCCGTCTTTGAAGGCGCCGATGCAATCATGTTGTCAGCAGAATCCGCCGCAGGCCAATATCCCATAGAAGCCGTCACGATGATGGACCGCGTGGCGCAATCCGTGGAAGGCGATCCGACCTATCCGGGCATCATCTATGCACAGCGCACTGAACCGGAAGCAACCGGCGCGGACGCGATCTCGGCTGCCGCCCATTCCGTCGCAAGCACTCTCAACGCCGCCGCCATTGTCTGCTGGACGAATTCAGGCTCGACGGGCCTGCGTGCCGCGCGCGAACGGCCCCACGCGCCAATCATTGCGCTGACGCCCGTTCATGCGACGGCGCGGCGGCTCTCGCTTGTCTGGGGACTCCATTGCGTGCTCACCGAAGATGCACATGACCTTGAAGATTTGTCGGACCGTGCCTGCCGCATCGCCTTTCAGGAAGGCTTCGCCCAACCCGGCCAACGCATCGTGGTGACGGCGGGGGTACCGCTCGGCACACCGGGCGCGACCAACATGCTGCGCATTGCCTTTGTCGGGCGGCGCGATACGGAGTGACTGTCACTCGCCGGGCCTGAACTCCGTGCGACCATCTTCATGGATCGTTAGCTCACCCGCACGCGGGCGCTCACCGCGCGCAAGCCGCAACACGGCATCCACTACAATCTCGCGGCGCACATGATGCGGCATGTGACCTGTGCCTTTGAGCTTTATCAGTTCCGAACCGCGCACCGCATTGTGGAACGCATAGGAGTGACGTTTCGGTGAGACGGTGTAATCCGCATTACCGGTAATGATGATGGTTGGCACATCAATCTCGCCATAGCGAAGACTTTGTGCTGCGAGGTAGGCTTTGAGGCCTGATGTATCTTCGCTGTTCGCACGGAAATTTGACGGGCGGAAGAGAAGCGGCAATCCGATCCGCTCTGCATAACCGGCAGGCGCTTCATTCGGATGAAAATTGACTGCGATTCCCTTTGTGGACAGAAGCTTGCCGCCCGGAACCATCAGAGTACGGATAAAGACCGGGCCCGCAAGCGGCGTCCGGACAACAGAATGGTACCAGGAAACGCTTCCCTTCCAAGGATATAGCGCACCTGAAAGCGGCAGGAAGCCCGACAAATCTTCCGGCGCATCAAGCGCCCATGCGGCAGCGACCGACGCACCCCAGCTATGGCCAAGAAGAACAGGCTCCTTAAGCCCAAGCTTCTGCGCAGCCGCACGGAGCGCACGCGCCTGAACGGCAGGGTTCGCAATATCGGGATGGTGTCCCCGCCCACTCCAGCCATGCCCCGGCCTGTCGAACGCAACAACCCGCGTTTCCTTTGCAAGCTCGGAGGACAGACTCTCTTGCATGTCGCGGAGATTGCCGCTTGCGCCATGAATGAGAATGACGGGCGCAATGCCGGGCTGCGTTTGCCCCAGCTCCACATAGTGAAGCCGCAGCCCCTCAAACTCCCCATCAAGCGTGATGAACGCACCCGATGGCGGAAAGAGCTGCGCGACGCGGAAACTCGCCCACGCGGAATAGGCAGCGAGTGCACCGATCAGAAAGGCAAAGAAAATCAGAAATGCCACGTGCCGATCACAAGGTCAGATGCCCCGTCCTTCAACTTCAAGCTCCAGCGGAGCGATACGCGCCTTTCCATGATCGAGCCAGGGATTGAGCGAAAGCGCGCGGCGATAGGCGTCGAGCGCGCCTTTCCTGTCCCCCAGATCTTCGAGAATGACACCAAGCCCCGCCAACGCCTCGAAATGGCGCGGCTCCAGCCGGAGCGCCTGCTCGATATCCTTCAGCGCCGCTGCATAATCCTCGCGCACATAATGAATGGCTGCACGGCGATGCCAACCTTCCGCATAGGCAGGCGCGAAAGTCACCACCTCATCGAAATAGAAATAGGCGCGGTCATAATCCCCCTCGCCCAGTGCATCGAGCCCGCGCCGCATCAAAAGGTCGATGCTGGGGCTGCCAGAGGTGAGCCAGAGATTCTGGATCGTCCGCTCGATCCCCTTTCCCGCTTCCTCGCTCGGCGCGGCAGAAAGCTTTTCGAGAAGCTCGTCGATAAGAGCATCCCGTTCCGCCTTGCTTAGCTTGTCGAAAGCAGAGAGCGACACTTTGGCCGCAGCAGCTTCCGACGCCCCAACAAACCCCGACACCGCCAGGACAAGCACAATGGCGAAGCAGGAAATGATGTGAATCAGTCGGACCATTCTTACCCGTTCAGATCCTGCCGCACACAGCCTTCAAAGCCGGTGATGAAATCCGGCCCGAAAACGGAAGAGGGCGTGCGGAAACCCGGCTGTGCCTCACCCGCCAAGACGCGGCGGACAATCTCAAGGCTCGTCATCGCCGTCAGTGTATAGCCCTCCGGCGTGCGCAGAAGCGAGCGCACAGCTTCCCCCTCCGGGCCAATCGCCTCGCCATAAAGAACCGAATATCCTTCCGCCCGCTCGGCATCGCTCGGCCCTTCCGGCAATTTCTCGATGCGCTTCTTGAGCATGCTCTGCATGAAGCCCCGCGCGAGAAACCAGCGCATGAGCCCGCCCATCTTCGCCATCTGCTCAAGCTGCTGGCTGCTTTCGAAGTAGACGGTGATGTCGGGAATCCGTGTTGAATGCCACGCTGTGGAAACATCGCCCCAACCGATCGCCACGGCCTGCTTGAAGCCGGAGCCGAAATCGATCTCGCGGCGCGGTGTCTTCCGCGCTGTGATGATCCGATCGCCCCGCCTTATCCGCGTGCCCTTGCCAATGCTCTCGACGCCCGTCTTGGCCGTCCCATGCGACATATGACCAAGGCCGGAGATACCTAGTGTGAGTTCTCGTGCATCGGGAAGCCGCGCCTTCATATGGGCGGCCAGGCAATCGCTCGGCACCACGTCGAAGCCGACGCCGGGCATCAGCATCACGCCCGCCGCCTCAGCCTCCTCGTTCCG
>JBAYOU010000184.1:0-4435 GCA_041678065.1 Parvibaculum sp.
CGAATGTTGATCGGGTTCTGGATGCCGAGGCCGGAGCCGATGGGGGCGGCGAGCGGCATGATGGCGCAGCAGCCCATGTCTTCGAGCTTCTTCGCCATGATGGGATCGTCGGTGCAATAGACCATCACCTCGAAGCCATCCTTCAGCAGCGCCTCTGCCGCGCGCAGCGTCTCGACCATGTCGGGATAGAGCGTCTTGTGATCGCCCAGCACTTCGAGCTTCACGAGGTTCCAGCCGCCTGCCTCGCGCGCGAGGCGGAGTGTGCGCACTGCATCTTCCGCCGTGTAGCAGCCCGCCGTATTCGGCAGATAGATGATCTTCTTCGGGTCGATATAGTCCACGAGCATAGGCTCGTCAGGATTGGTGACGTTCACGCGGCGCACAGCGACCGTCACGATCTCGGCCCCCGCGGCTTCCACCGCAGCGGCGTTCTCGGCGAGGCTTTTATATTTGCCCGTGCCGACGATGAGGCGCGATTTCAGCTTGCGGCCTGCAACAATAAATGTGTCGCCATCCGCCGCGCCGTCGATACGCGTTGCCGCTTCGGTCACTTCAGTTACTCCCGGTTTACCTTGTTGACTATCGAACTTTAGCCGCCGCCGACAAACTTCACGATCTCGAGGCGGTCGCCCTCTTTCAGCATGACTTCGCCATAGGCCGAGCGCGGCACGATCTCGAGATTGAGTTCAATCGCAATCTTTTGCGGCGCGAAGCCGAAACTCTCGATGAGGCCCAGCACCGTCATGGGCGCTTCCACCTCGCGCAGTTCACCGTTCACCGTGAGTTTCATGGGATATCGCGTGCCTTTCCGTTGGGGCGGATAATGGTGGAGCAGCGCGCGAAGTTCAAGCTGCGGCCAAGCAATGGGGCGCGGCACCACCCCGCCCCCAACCCCTTGGAGAACAAGGCTTTTACTGACCCGGCGCTTTGCGTATAAAGAAAGTCACGATTCGGGGGCAAGCGCAGGCAGCATCATATTTTCGCCGTGTTGCCGCATGATAGGTTCCCCACCCATAACCCGGTCCCCTGTTGGATTTTTCCGGCCCCGGACCTTGCAGGAAGCCTTCGACGAGATGGCCAAATCCAGCTCGAAAGCAGCGGTAAAGCCGGTCCATGTTCTCAACGGGCCGAACCTGAACCTGCTCGGCCAGCGCGAGCCGCATATTTACGGCTCGACCACGCTTGCCGATATCGAGAAGCAAGTGGCCGCGCGGGCGAAGGCGTTGGGTCTTGCCGTTGTCTGCCGCCAGTCCAACCATGAAGGTGAGCTTGTGGACTGGATTCATGAGGCGCGGCAGGAAGCGAGTGGCCTCATCCTCAATGCGGGTGCTTATTCCCACACATCGATTGCTATTCATGACGCGCTGGCAGCGCTCGATATGCCGGTGGTCGAAGTTCACATCTCCAATGTCTATAAACGTGAGAGCTTCCGTCATCATTCCACGATTTCATCCGTCGCAACGGGCGTGATCTGTGGTCTGGGGACGATCGGCTATGAACTCGCGCTTGAAGCAATCAAATCCAAACTCTAGAGGGCACCCGCCTTGGCATCGAAAACCACGCCGCCCAAACCTAATGAAGACGGCAAGTCCGCGCGTAAACAGGAAAGCAAGAAGAGCGAGATGAGCAAATCAGGCGTTGATCAAGAATTGATCCGGCAACTCGCAGCCCTCCTCACGGAGACGGATCTGAGTGAAATCGAAATCGAAACGGATGATCTGAAACTGCGCGTCGCGAGACAGATCGCGCCAACGGTGACGCATGTGGCACCGGCTGCTACGGCACCTGCTGCCGCACCGACTGCATCTGCTGCGGCGCCTTCGGCTGCTGATGCAGCGGCTCATCCTGGCGCTGTCGCGTCGCCGATGGTCGGCACGGCCTATCTCGCGCCAGAGCCTGGCGCCCCTGTCTTTGTCACGGCGGGCCAGATGGTGAGCGAGGGTCAGACGATCCTCATCATCGAGGCGATGAAGACCATGAACCATATTCCGGCTCCACGCTCCGGCAAGCTCACTGCGGTTCTCGTGGACGACGGCCAGCCGGTCGAGTTCGGCGAGCCGCTTTTCGTCATAGAGTAAAGGACGGACCGCTTCGCATGTTCGAGAAGGTTCTCATTGCAAATCGCGGCGAGATTGCGCTGCGTATCCATCGTGCCTGCCGCGAGATGGGTATCAAGACGGTTGCTGTCCATTCAACAGCGGATGCCAACGCGATGCATGTACGCCTCGCTAATGAGAGCGTGTGCATCGGCCCCGCCCCTGCAAGCGAGAGCTATCTCAATATCCCCGCCATCATCTCCGCCTGCGAGATCACCGGCGCGGATGCGGTTCATCCCGGCTACGGCTTTCTGTCGGAGAACGCGAAGTTTGCCGACATTCTGAAGGCGCATGGCATCACCTTTATCGGCCCGAGCGGGGATCACATTCGCCTGATGGGCGACAAGATTCAGGCGAAGATCACCGCGAAGGAACTTGGCATTCCGGTTGTACCGGGCTCTGATGGCGCCATCACGACCAACGAACAGGCCTACAAGGTGGCCGAGGAGACGGGCTATCCCGTACTCGTAAAGGCGGCTGCAGGCGGCGGCGGGCGCGGCATGAAGGTCGCCCATTCCAAAGAAGAACTCGCCTCAGCGCTTTCCACCGCACGTGCGGAAGCGAAAGCGGCCTTTGGCGACGATTCTCTCTACATGGAAAAATACCTCGGCAAGCCGCGCCATATCGAGGTGCAGGTCATTGCCGACGCGCATGGCAATGTTGCGCATCTGGGGGAGCGCGACTGCTCCCTGCAGCGCCGCCACCAGAAGGTCCTTGAGGAATGCCCCTCCCCCGCGCTCAACGCGCAGCAACGGGCAGAGATTGGCGGCATCGTCGCCCGCGCTATCAAGAAGCTCGGCTATCTCGGTGTAGGTACAGTCGAGTTCCTGTATGAAGACGGGCAGTTCTTCTTTATCGAAATGAATACGCGTCTTCAGGTAGAGCATCCGATCACGGAAGCCATCACCGGCATTGATCTCGTGCGCGAACAGATCCGCATTGCAGCGGGAATGGAAATGAGTTTCCGGCAGGAAGATGTGCAGTTCAACGGTCATGCCGTTGAGTGCCGCATCAACGCGGAAGACCCGAAGACCTTTGCGCCCTCCCCCGGCACCGTAAAGGATTTTCACACCCCGGGCGGGCTTGGTGTACGCGTTGATAGCGCCGTTTATTCCGGCTACCGCATCCCGCCCTATTACGACAGCCTTATCGGCAAGCTGGTGGTGAGCGGGCGCAACCGGAACGAGTGCCTGATGCGCCTTCGCCGGACGCTGAATGAATTCGTGATCGACGGCATCAAGACCACCATTCCTCTGTTTCAGGAACTGGTGAACGAGCCGGACTTCATGAATGGCGACTATCACATTCACTGGCTCGAAGATTTCCTGAAGCAGAAGTCCTGATCTGGCCACGCGCCGGTGACAGGCTAAGGTAGCAGGCATGAGCGAGATAGATGCCGATATGCTGCTGCGCGCCTATGCCTATGGCGTATTCCCGATGGCGGAGTCGCGTGATGACCCGCAGCTCTACTGGATTGACCCGGAAGCGCGGGGCGTTTTGCCGTTAGACAGGTTTCACGTCCCCCGCCGCCTCAAGCGCACCGTCCGCCAAGGCATATTTGATGTACGGATCGACACGGCCTTCTGCGAGGTAATGCTTGGTTGCGCGGAAGCCGCACCGGGGCGCGATGGAACCTGGATCAACACGCGCATTCTCGAACTTTATACCGAGCTGCATGAACGCAGGAACGCCCATTCTGTAGAGTGCTGGCGGGAGGGAAAGCTCGTTGGCGGGCTTTATGGTGTCTCCATCGGCGCAGCATTCTTCGGGGAGAGCATGTTCTCGCGCGAGACAGACGCAAGCAAGGTTGCGCTTGTTCACCTCGTCGCGCGCCTCATTCGGGGCGGCTACAAGCTGCTGGATACGCAATTCGTGACAGCGCATCTTGCGCAATTCGGCGCGCGGGAAATTTCTCGGGAGGCTTATCGCGACAAGCTGGCACGCGCCATTGCGACGGGGGCGGATTTTTACTCGCTGGCTCTCGATGCAGCGCCGGAAGAGGTTTTGCAGTCCGTCAGCCAGATATCATAGACGGGGTGTTCCAGCGCGTTGAGGCCGGGATTCTCGGCAAACATCCACCCTTTGAAGATGGGCGCATTGGGCGCATTGGCTTCGGCGGCATCGCCCTCCTGAGGTGCGATAACCTCGCCTTCCGGCTTGTCGTCATGGCGCTCAAGCTGGCGGATTTCCACATAAGTCGCCGTGCGAGGTGTTTCCTCCGGCGGCTTCTTGTCACAATCGCGCACCAGCACTTCGAGCGAGCCGAATTGGACCGGCTCGTCCACCCGCGCCTCGAAGCTCACGACGCGAGCCGTGATCTTGTCGAGGCCGCTGAAAAC
>JBAYOU010000185.1:0-4424 GCA_041678065.1 Parvibaculum sp.
CGGCGGATGGACGCGATGATCTTTGAACGGAGCAGAATATTCTTGTGAAGCGTCTCACGGCGCAGATCGAGGAAGCGGTAGGTCAGGCGGATATCTTCCGGGTAATCCGGCTCGCCAAACACAGGAAGCGGCAGATCCTGCGCCTCCGACAGCACCTCCATGGAGGTAACGGCAATCTCGACTTCACCAGTTGGCAGATTGGGATTCACCGTCTCCGCCGAGCGCGCCACGACCTGACCTTCTACCGAGATCACATATTCGGCGCGCACCTTTTCAGCGAGGCCAAAGGCCTCTGCCCGGTCCGGATCAAAGACGAGCTGGGTCAGCCCGTAATTGTCGCGCAGGTCGATGAAAAGGAGGCCACCATGGTCGCGTTTGCGATGAACCCAGCCCGAAAGACGGACGGTTTCGCCGACATGCGACTTGCGAAGCTCGCCACAGGTGTGGCTGCGGAAACGGGTCATTGTCATAAAGCCTTGAGATTCAAAGACGAATCGGGACTATGTAACATAAGAGTTATCACCCCGGCGACCGGGAAAAGCGCATGGATCGACGGCCATTGTCAAGGGCAATGGGCTTGCGTTGACCTCCGCCTTCTCCGCGACAGCACCCCAGAGATCGGCTATACAGCGGCGCATGGAAATTATTACGACCAACGAAGCGCTGAAAGCGGCGTGTGATCGCCTTTCCGGGGCGGGCTATGTGACTGTCGATACGGAGTTCATGCGGGACTCCACCTTCTGGCCCGTTCTTTGCCTGATCCAGCTTGCTGGCCCCCGACCGGAAGATGAAATCATCATCGACCCGCTGGCGCCCGATATTGACCTCGCCCCCTTTTATGACCTCATGCGGAACCGGAAGGTTGTGAAGGTCTTTCACGCCGCCCGGCAGGATATTGAAATATTCTTCCATCAGGGAAACACGATCCCCGACCCGCTCTTTGATACGCAGGTCGCCGCAATGGTCTGCGGTTTCGGGGATTCCATCGGCTATGAAACGCTGGTTCGCAAGCTCGCGGGCGGCAGTGTGGACAAGTCCTCTCGTTTCACGGACTGGTCCCGGCGGGCGCTATCGGAGAAGCAGCTTCAATATGCGATGGCCGACGTCACCTATCTGCGGACCATCTATGAGGTGCTGGCGAAGCGCCTGACCCAGACCAAACGGGCGCATTGGGTGGCCGAGGAAATGGCCGTCTTGCAAGACCCGGACACCTATGCGATGCGACCGGAGAACGCCTGGAAGCGCCTCAAGATGCGCTTCCGTGGCCAGCGCGGGCTGGCCGTCCTTGTCGAGATCGCGGCCTGGCGCGAGCGGCAGGCGCAGGAGCGGGATATCCCCCGCTCGCGCATCATGAAGGATGACGCGCTTTACGAGATCGCGACGCAGATCCCGAAAACCACTTCAGACCTTGATGGGTTGCGCGCCGTACCGAAGGGCTTCTCGAATAGCCGTCTCGCTCCCGGCCTGATGGAAGCTATTGAGCGCGGCCTTGCCATGAAGGAAGAGGATGTTCCTGTGGTTGAAGGGCCGGAACCCCTGCCCGCTGGTGTTGGCCCCCTCGTCGAACTTCTGAAAGTGCTGCTCAAGCAGAAATGCGAAGAGCATGATGTGGCCCAGAAACTCGTTGCCAATGTGAGCGATCTTGAACTCATCGCAGCCCATGCGGAGGCGGATGTGCCCGCGATGAAGGGGTGGCGGCGCGAGATTTTCGGGGAAGATGCGCTCCGCCTGAAGCGGGGTGAACTCGCTATTGGCGCCAAGGGAAAGAAGATCGTTCTCATCGACACGAAGGGCCGTTAAGCCTATTCAACAATCGTGATCTCGCTTTTGCGGCCAAGTGCACGCGAGAGAGCGCCGAGGCGCTTCGTCACGACCTCGCCCACCAATGCCTCATATCTTTTCGGCACGATCAGGATGATATGGGTCTTGCTGATTTCAAACTTCGTCTTTGGCAATAAGCGGGTCGTCGCGCCAGAGAGGGTGAAGGCCAAGCGTAGTGCAAGGCCGAGCACCAGAGCGCGCTCATGGTCGCGTTCCGAAATATATCCCGTCAGATTACCAAGCACCGCCGGCTCGCCCTTGCCCTCGTGCCGATGATACCCCACGCGGGCAAGGAACATTCGACCGGGATGGTCGATCCCGGAGAAGGGCGCGAGCAATATCTGCGCCATGGCATGATGCGCGCGGTAGTCTGGATGCACATACCAGGCGATATCGGCGAGCAGGCAGGAAGCGAGACGCAGCCGCGCTTCGGCAGGCGTTTCTCCAAGCACTTCGTCGGCGAAGATCGGTGCCGTCCATTTGAAGAACTCATCGCCATGCTGCTGAAAGCGCGCGAGACGCCCGGCGAGGTCGCGGCAACCTTCAATCAACGGGTCTTTCGCCTGCTCCTTCTTGTCGAGGCGATCGAACAGAATGCCCTCGCGAAGTCCGTAGGCCGAAACGACAATTTCTTTCGCCTTCATGGCCGTGATGAGCTGGTCGAGCACCAGCGCGCCAAAAGGCAACGCCTCCACGCGGCGGCTCGAAATGTCTGGCATCTGTGAGAGCGTTTTCGGCCCCAGCCGTTCAATAACGCGCGCAATATCCGATGCCTCGCGCGCAGGAATGACATATTGGTGCAGCACATGAATAGGGTAATTGCGCTGCGACATGTGGATACGGGCGAGGCTTCGCCAGACGCCACCCACAATATAGAGCCGCTTGCCCTGATGTTCCTTGAACCAGTCCTGCTCCCCAAGCGTGCGCTCCACCACAGCCTGCGCTTCCGCCAGATTATTGTGTGAGAGGTCGATAAGGCGCAGCGGCCCCAGCGGGAGTGACGCTCCTGCCCCCGATTTGCCTTCACTCACAGGCACAAGTTCAAGGCTGCCGCCGCCAAGGTCGCCGACGATGCCTTCGGCTTCGGGGATACCGGAGAGAACGCCTTGCGCTGAAAGCCGCGCTTCATCCTCACCCGAAAGGAGATCTATCTTGAGGCCGCATATTTCTTCCGCCTGAGCGAGAAATTCCGGGCCGTCTTCTGCATCGCGCACCGCCGCTGTGGCCGCAACGACGAATGTATCAACGCCGATGCGGTCGCGAAGCGCCATGAAACGCCGCAGCGCCTCAAAAGCGCGTTTGATACCTTTGGGGTCTAGCCGCCCGGTCGAGGCAAGCGAGCGCCCAAGGCCTGCCATGACTTTTTCGTTGAAGACAAGAACAGGGTTGCGGGCAGTCGCCGCGTAGACAACGAGACGCACAGAGTTCGAGCCGACATCGACGATGCCAAACCGCCCGCCGAATTTGCCGCGGCTCACAGCGCACCTCCCGCTTTCAGCCGCAAGACGGAACTATGCCGTCTTGATGTTGAATTTGGGCGGAAGGTTTTTCTTGAGGGAGGTTCCACGCCCGGAGAGACTCGCGTTGTTCATAAAGTAGGTATGAGCATTAAAGGGCTCCTCGCCCTCCCGCAAGCCGCTTCTGCGGTAGGTCCCATCCGCCTGCAATTCGTAACTTTGCTGATTGTCCTTCAGATTGGCAACCATGATCTGGTCCAGAACCTGATCGTGGACGGTCGGATTGAGGATGGGCACCATCACCTCAACCCGCCGGTCGAGGTTACGCGGCATCCAGTCAGCAGAGGCGATATAGACCTTGGCCTTGTCATTCGGCAAGCCATATCCGTTACCGAAACAGACGATACGGGAGTGTTCAAGGAAGCGCCCGATTATGCTCTTTACACGGATATTTTCAGAGAGGCCCGGTACACCCGGTCGCAGGCAGCAAATGCCACGCACTACCAGATGGATATGCACGCCGGCCTGACTGGCTTCATAGAGCTTGTCGATGATCTGTGAATCAACGAGCGAGTTCATCTTTGCCCAGATTGCGGCTGGTCGTCCTGCCCGTGCATGCTCAATCTCGGCATCAATATCCCCGATCAGGCGCTTCCGCATATTCATGGGTGAGACGGCAAGCAGTTCCAGATCCTTCGGTTCTGCATAGCCGGTGACGAAGTTGAACACCTGCGCCGCATCATGCGCGAGGCGCGGATCACAGGTGAACATGGAGCAGTCGGTGTAAATCTTCGCCGTTACCGCATGGTAGTTGCCCGTGCCGAAATGCACATAGGATCGCAAACCTCCGCCCTCGCGGCGCACGACGAGTGAAAGTTTGGCATGTGTCTTGAGCTCAATGAAACCGAACACGACCTGCACGCCAGCGCGTTCGAGATTGCGCGCCCAGACGATATTCGCAGCCTCATCAAAACGCGCCTTCAGCTCGACAAGCGCCGTGACGGATTTGCCCGCTTCTGCCGCCTCGATCAACGCCTGTACGATGGGGCTGTCCTTTGACGTGCGATAAAGCGTCTGCTTGATTGCCACGACATCAGGATCATTTGCCGCCTGGCTGATGAACTGCACCACCACGTCGAAAGACTC
>JBAYOU010000186.1:0-4417 GCA_041678065.1 Parvibaculum sp.
CATCAGCACGCCGATCACAGAAGCAAGGCCGAGTGCCGCCAGAACGCCACCATCATTGATGAAAGCGATACGCAGCCCGTCAAAACTCCAAAGCCCAACGGGCGTCATCGCATCGCGAACGAGGATGAAGAGCGCGATATAAAGGGCAATACGGATGCCAATGGCAGCGCGCGGTAACAGAACGAGGCAAAACAGAAAGGCAGCAATGCCCGGCACCATGCGCAAATTGTAATCCCAAAGGATCGCCATCTCGTCGAACATCTCTTCTCCCTTAGCTTTCCGGCCTTGCGTTGACAGGCTGATGGGTCGAACACCAAGATTGTCAGCGCAGGATAAATAGCGGGGACGGCGCATCCTACTCGCGTTCGACAAGGGTATCTTGGTGGCTGAACAAAGCAGGAAAAAGTGCGTCAGGAAGCCACTTCAGCGGCGTGCGGAAGCGACCGTCTCTTTCATTCTCGAAGCAGCGGCTCACATTTTCCGAACGCACGGCCTGCGCGGCGCGACGACAAACCGGATCGCGGAGCATGCGGGCGTCTCTATCGGTTCGCTCTACCAGTATTTCCCGAACAAGGAGGCACTGCTCATCGCGCTAATGGAGCGCCACATAGCAGAAACCATGCGCGCACTTGGCGAGACACTCGCGGCAACGGACAATGCCGCGCCGCGTGACAGAGTTGCGGCACTGGTGCGCTGTATTCTCGACATTCACATGGAAGACCCGGAGCTCCACCGGATTCTTTTCGAGGAAGCGCCCCGACCGCTTCATATGCGAGAAGCGTTTGACAAGGGAGAGCGCGAGATACGCGGTATGCTCGCTGAAATTTTCGGCGGCTTCCCGCGTGACATCTGCGCAGCCCCTCAGCGCAGCGCGCAGATCGTGCCCATGCTGGCGGAAAGCATGGTACATCGCTATGTATCGGCGAAGGATCCTGTGATGACACCGGATACCTTCTCCGATCATCTGACGGAGATCGTGATGCGCGAAATGGCGCTCAGCTCACCGCTTTCAGCAGATTGCGCGCGATGATGACCTGCTGCACCTGGCTCGTGCCTTCATAGATACGGAAAATACGCACGTCGCGGTAGAAGCGCTCGATGCCGTAATCGGCAACATAGCCCGCCCCGCCATGCACCTGCACCGCGCGGTCGGCGATACGGCCCACTGCCTCCGAGCAGAAGAGCTTTGTGCAGGAGCTTTCTGTGGACACATCCTCGCCAAGGTCGCGGCGGCGCGCTGCGTCCAGCACCATGCAGCGGCCCGCATAGGCTTCCATCTTGGAATCCGCGAGCATGGCCTGCACGAGTTGCAGATTGCCGATAGGCGCACCGAACTGGCGGCGCTCGGCAGCATATTTCACGCTGTCCTCGACGAGCCTGTCGGCAACGCCGATGCAGACGGCGGAAATGTGAAGGCGGCCTCGCTCCAGCACCTGCATCGCGGTGATGAAGCCTTTGCCCTCCTCATCACCCAGCAGGCAATCGGCGGGGATGCGGGCATCCTCAAACACCACGTCGCAAATATGCGCGCCCTGCTGGCCCATCTTCTTTTCCGGCTTGCCGACATGAATGCCCGGCAGATCGCGCGGAACGACAAAGGCCGAAACACCTTTCGCTCCCGGCGTCTTCGGGTCCGTGCGCGCCATCAGCGTGAAGGCATGGGCCTTGTTCGCATTGGTGATGTAGCGCTTGGTCCCGTTGACGATGTAATGGTCGCCATCGCGGATGGCTGTTGTCTTCAACGAGGCGGCGTCTGAACCCGCTTCGGGTTCTGTCAGCGCGAAGGAGATGATCGTCTCGCCGCTCGCGATCTTCGGCAGCCAGTATTCCTTCTGGTCCTGCCGGCCATGCATCACGATGCCCTGGCTGCCAATGCCCACATTGGTGCCGATGACAGAGCGGAAGGCCGGTGATGTGCGGCCAAGCTCGAACATCAGCAGACACTCTTCCTCCATGGTGAGGCCGAGGCCGCCATACTCCACCGGAACCGAAATGCCAAAAAGGCCGAGTTCCTTCATCTCCTCGACGATTGCATCCGGCACCTGGTCGGTTTCGGACACCTTGTCCTCAATCGGACGCAGGCGTTCGTCCACAAAACGGCGGACGGAGGAGATGAGCTGTTCGCGAGTTTCGGCGTCTAGGGCCATGACCATTCCCGGTGCTTGGTTTTTGAATGCTGCGGGAACTTAGGCCAAGGGCTGCCGGGGGTCAAAAGCCGTGAAGAAAGTCCCGGTCAGGTGCGGGGCAAGGGTTTCGAGACGGCAGCGCCGAGAATCCGGTCGGTACGGTGACCGTCCAGCGTAAGGGGCAGATAAATCCCTTCGACGCTCACCCAGCCGCGCTCCACATATTCCATCGTGCCGCGCACCGCATAGGGCCGCTTCTGCTCGGCCACGAATGTGTAGAACGCATGGAGCACTTCGTTGAAGCGCCCGGTATGCGAGCGGCTTTCGATGACGCGCTGGCCACGAAAATTGGCGCCATGCGCGGTCACGACATCACCACCGAGCAATCTGTAAGTGAGATCGAAAGGCTCCCAATCCACCTGCACCATCAGAAGATTGGGCATGTAGCGCGCAAAGCGGACCGGATCGATTTCGTCGCGATGAGGCATCACGCGGTCCCCGCGCAGTTCATTCCAGTAAGCCAGCATGTCGCAGCAAAGCGGCTCACGCATTTCCTTTAATTTGCAGAAGGCGATGCCATGCGCGCTGGCCTCGACGAAGAGATCATCGACGCTTTCTTCGCGCTGCGCCTTTACGAAGCGTTTCAGTCCCAGACCCATTTCCCACCCGATTTCTGGTCGCCAATTATTAACAAAATGGCCCCATTTCCCTAAGGGAAGCTGAAGTAAATCGTTAAAATCCGAAGCAAGCTCACATCTGGCTCACCCCTGTCTCGTAAGCGGCGGCACCGAGGATTTGCGCTGTTTCCCCTTCTTCGCCGGCAAGCGGGAGGTAAACGGATTCAAAATGGCGAAAGCCACGATCGACGAACCGCATATCACCGCGCACCGCGACGGCCCTCTTTCCACCAGCGACAAAAGTATAAAAATCATGCAGCGACGCGCCATATCCGGGCCAGGCCCTGTCGAGTTCGCGCACATCGAGACCAGTAAAGTTTGCGCCATGCGCCTCGATATTTGCTTCGCCCACCAGGCTGTACACGAAGGACGGCGGGTTCTCTTCCACCTTCAATATGAAGATCTGCGGCAGCAGACGCGGAAAGCGCAGCGGATCGACCTGAGGACGCTCGGGGATTCCATTTTCCGGCCGGCGCTCTTCCCAATGCGCCCAGAGTTCACGCAGGGCGGCATTGCCAAGCTCGCAAGGGGAAATGGCCGTCGCGCTGTGCTCCACGCGCCGATTTTCTTTGAACCTTTCCAACATCCTTGATCGTCCCTGTTTCTCGAAAGCTATGGATGCAATCTGACGAAGCGAGGTAACGAACCGATTAATATCCACCAAAAAGGCGTAATATATCGCCTCAGGCTTTTGAACCCGGAGGGTTCCTGATAAAAGCCCGGCAAATGCAATCCCAAGAATGAGCGTCTGATTTCATGAATACGACCCTGAGTGGCCGGCTGGCTGGCTATGAAAGCTGGAATGGACATGATCCTTTTGAAGATCATTCCGGGCCTTTCTTTTTTCGCCGGCAACCGGATGGGAGCATCACTTGTGCCTTCGAGGCGACGCCGACACATTGCAATGGTGGCGGCTTCCTGCATGGCGGGCTATTGATGACCTTTGCAGATTTCTCGCTCTTCGCCATCGGTCGTGATGTGCTGGCGGGTGGCCCTTCCGTCACCGTTTCTTTCTCGGCAGAGTTCACGGCAGCCGCAGGCGCGGGTGAGTTCATAGAGGCGCGGGGCGAAGTCGTCCGCAACACCGGTAGCATGGTGTTTGTGCGCGGTCAGGTCTTCACCGGTAAGGGTGAGAGTGAGCGCATCCTGCTCAACTATTCCGGCATCGTGAAGCGTGTGAAGAAGCGCCCGCTGGAAAAATAACGACGCGCTCCGGCGAAGTCCGAGAAGAAAGGGAGGCGGTCATATGGTCACGCTGAGCGTTCTCGATCAGTCACCGATCCGTAAGGGCGGCAGCGCGGCAGAAGCGTTCGCGAATACGATCGACCTCGCCAAGCAGGCCGAGCGCCTCGGCTATAGCCGCTACTGGCTGGCCGAGCATCATAATACCTCGTCCTTTGCTGGCTCCGCCCCGGAAGTGCTGATTGCAGCTGTAGCGGCGGCGACGAACCACATCCGCGTCGGCTCGGGCGGCGTGATGCTGCCGCATTACAGCCCACTCAAAGTGGCTGAATGCTTCCGCGTGCTTGAGACGCTTTATCCCGGACGCATTGATCTTGGTGTAGGGCGCGCGCCCGGCGGCGATATGCGCACTACCCGCGCGCTGCAGCCGGG
>JBAYOU010000187.1:0-4409 GCA_041678065.1 Parvibaculum sp.
CCTCTCATCATTTTGCTACACGGCTTTCCAGATAGTTGCCTCGGCTGGCGCTATCAGATGCCCGCTCTGGCAAAAGCGGGCTTCCGTGTTGTCGCGCCGGACCAGCGCGGCTATGGCGTAAGCGGCAAGCCACGCGGTGTCGCATCCTATGACCTTGATGAGCTGGCGGATGATGTGATCGCACTTGGCGCGCATCTTGGTGAGACGCAACTTCGCGTCGTCGGGCATGACTGGGGAGCAAGCATTGCCTGGTGGCTCTGCTCTGCGCGCGCCGAACATATGGACAAAGCGGCGATGATAAATGCGCCTCATCCAGCGATCTGGAAACGGGCGATGCACTCAGACCGGGCGCAACGAAAACAGAGCCGCTATGTCAGGCGAATGAAGATGCGTGTTCTACCGGAAATGGCAATCCGTAGGCGGAATTATGAAGCGCTGGTGGACGCGCTCAAGACATCCTCGCGGGAGGGCGCGTTTGACGACGCCGAGTTCGACACCTATCGCCGCAACTGGGATCAGCCAAAGGCGCTCACCTCCATGATCCATTGGTATCGGGCGCTTCTGAAGAAGAAACTTCCGGACACGCTCTCGCCCATCAAGGTTCCGGTGCTGCTTGTCTGGGGCGAGAAGGATGTTTTTGCCGAAGCGTCTCTCGCAAAGGAGAGCGTTGCGCTTTGCGAGCGCGGTGGCTCCCTCTTCTTCGAGGAGGGAACGCATTGGGTTCATCGCGAAGAGCCGGATCGCGTCAATGACATGCTGATGCTTTTCTTCCGATCCGATCAGGAATAGGCAAGCGCGCCTGCAACCCCGATCACTCCGAGAATGATGAAGATACACGCTGCAGCGAGACGCATCATGCGGGCGGGCATGCGCTTTGCCAGCGCCTCGCCAAAGAAGACTATGGGCACATTCGCAACCATCATGCCGAGCGTTGTGCCCAGCGCGACGAGGATGAGCGCGTCATATCGCGCGCCGAGAGCGATGGTAGCGATCTGCGTCTTGTCACCCATTTCTACAAGAAAGAAAGCAGTCGCGGTGGCAAGGAAGGGGCCGTAGCGGGTCGGTGCTTTCGCCGCCTCCTCTGATGGCGCCTCATCCGGCACCAGCGCCCAGGCGCCCATCAGGAGAAATGATGCAGCAAGCACCCAGGCAAGAAAATGCGGCGTCAGCCAATCGGCAATCAATGTACCTGCAAAGGCTGCGAGTGCATGGTTCAGTACGGTCGCAACAAAGATGCCGCCAATCACGGAAACCGGCGCACGGAAGCGGGCTGCGAAGAGGAGCGCGAGCAACTGCGTCTTGTCGCCGATTTCAGCGACAGCCACAACGCCGAGTGAAATAAGAAAGGCTTCCAAGAAATTCTCCGCTGCCGGGCGCGACAACCAATGACCCAACGCCGCCGCCCGGCAAAGGCAGCGCGTGAGCCAAAGGTCTCGCCAGTTCAGCGGGTGCTGAATACGGACGCCACGGAATGAAACATCCCGAGTTTGTTGACGTCCGCCCCTCTCAAACGGAGGGCGGCTACTCCCCTAAGGACAGCGAGGAAATAGCATAGAGCCGCAGCCAAGCACAAGCCGCCTGAAGCATGAGAAAATTTGCACGCTTCAGTAGAGCGCCGCCTTCACATCCTGCGCGATTTTCTGGCAAGCGCGTTTCGCGGCAGGAATCGCTCCCGTCATCGCAGTGAAAGCATGGGGCAGGCTGTCTTCGCACCGGTAGCTGACCGAGACACCTGCCGATTTCAGCTTCTCCGCATAGGCGGCGCCCTGATCGCGCAGCGGGTCAAAGCCCGCCGTCACGATTATGGCGGGCGCGAGGTCTGAGAGATCGGCCTCATTGAGGGGCGAGACGCGCAGATCCGTCATTTCGCTGGTGCTGTTCAGATAGTGCCCGGCGAACCAGTCCATGATCTCGCCGGTAAGCGGATAGACATTGCCGCAGCTTTCCATGGAACCGCCTTTCGCGGCCCAGTCCGTTACCGGATAGATGAGAAGTTGAAGCGCGGGCGGGCTGAAGCCCTCCCGCTTGGCGGCCTGCGCCACAATGGCGGAAAGATTGCCGCCTGCGCTATCACCGCCAACGCCGATGCGACCCGGCACAAAACCGAGGTCAGCAGCGTTTTCGACTGCCCAGCGCCAGGCAGCGATGGCGTCATCCACCTGTGCGGGGAATTTGTGTTCCGGCGTGAGGCGATAATCGACGCTCAGCACGGCGCAGCGCGCACTCTCTGCCAGCATGCCGCAGAACACATGGCATGTGTCGAGATCGCCAATGACGCATCCGCCAAAGTGAAAGAAGACCAGCCCCGGCAGGGGCCCCGCTTCCCCGCGAGAGCGATAGAGGCGCGCGCCAAGCGGGCCGCCTGGTCCCGGCAGCTTGATATCGCGGACTTCCACACCAGATGAAAGCTCATCATCAAGCAGCTTCAGCCCATCCGCCGTGACCTTTCGCGCAGCAACGGGATCAAGCGTTGTCATGGAAGGCTGGCGCGCGCCCTGCGCGGCAAGAAGCTGGCAGCGTGCATCGAGAATACGCCCGTCAATCGCCAGCGGTTCGCCGCCTGACATCTTCACGAGAATACTGTCTGGCAATTTCAGCAGGGTGCGGACGATGAATTTCTGAAGGCTCATTTTTGTTCTTCTTTTTTTGTGGTGCCCTTGGCCGGAAGGGCGCGGACCCCCGCCAGAACAAGCGCGGTGGAGAAAGCGGCGGCGTGTTCCGGGTCCATTTCCGGGCGGCGAAGCATCCGGTCTCCCACTTCCATCGCGATGCCGACAACAGCAGCCATCAGATATTCGGCATCAACCTCCGGAAGAGCGCCGTTACGGATGTCTTCCTCGATATATTCCCGGATTTCTTCGAATCCTGCGATGATTTCGGGTGAGTCCATGCGCACGCGCATCGTGTTCGGATTACGGCGCATCACCTGAAACGTATCGCCATCCATTGCCAGATATTCGAAATAGGTGCGATAGGCATTATGGATGAAATCCTCAAAGGTGCGCGAGCGGATGCGCTCTGCCCGCAGGCGCGGACGGATGCGGCGCATGCCCTCATCCATCAGCGCCTCGAAGACTTCTTCCTTGCTGCGGAAATAATTGTAGAAAGTGCCGGAGGCGAGACCCGTCTTGCGAATGATGTCGCGCACGGAAGTCGCCCCATAGCCGAGATCAGCAAAGACGGTGCGCGCAGCAACGAGAATGGCTTCGCGGTTGTTCTTTTTGGTCAGTTCGCGCTTGCCCGGCTTGCGACCTGTTTCTTCCGTAGACACGTCCTTCAGGGTGGTGCTCATGCGCGGCCACCCGCCTCCCCCGAGGTCCGTTCTTTCCTCATCATTCCTCCCCATGATGGCCAATACGGGCTTGCCTGCCCCTTCTTTCGCGGCCACCGACTCACAACACGATCCCGCGCGCACTCTAACCGAGTGACGAAAATCGTCAACTTTCTGCACGAGGATAGCCTCGCGCAGAAAGTCTTTTCTTTTCAGTTACTTATGTCGTCGCGAAACTTAGTCCGCTGCTGCATGCGAAACCGCAGTTGCCGCCTGCGCCGGAACCGGCAGGGGATTGCCCGCCGCTGCGGCGCGCTTTGCGCCCGCCTTCCATTCGCGCTTCAGGTCGTGACAGTAGATGTTGAAATCCACCTGCATCTTGTGGCGCGGGCTATCATAGAAATGGCCGATGAAGCGGTGCTCATCCGCCGCGATAACCCGTTCCATCTCCTCCTTAGAGGGCAGTGCATATTCGCCCGCAAGGTAAGCAGCCAGCCAGCGAGCCTGCTGCTCGGCAAAGTTGGTGAGGGTGGGCAGCGGCTGGGCCAGCGCCATGAAGAAGAGGTTGGGGATACCGGGCTTCATCACCCGCTTGAAGAGCGGGATGTGGTTGTCTTTCACCTGCACGACCGAACTGTCGAGGAAGGGGAAAGAGACATTGTAGCCGGTGGCATAGATGACCACGTCAACCTGCTCGGCGGAGCCATCGGTGAAGCGCACCCTGTCACCCTCGAAGCGCTCGATATTCGGCTTCACCTTGATGTCACCGCAACCGACACGGGTGAGGAACTCTCCGGATACGGAAGGATGCGCTTCAAGCGGCTTGTGATCCGGCTTCGGCAGACCGTAATCCTCCATCCGGCCAACTGCCCGCTTCAGCGCACGAGCAGCGAGCCAGCGCTGCACGCGGAGCGGCACCCAATGGGGAAGCGATGCCTTGTCGGCCACGCGCCCGCCGATGTATTTCGGGAAAATATAAACACCGCGCCGTGCCGACACCCAGAGGTTCTTCGCAATCGGCCTTTGCGACAGCTCGGATGAAATGTCCATCGCGCTGTTGCCCATTCCGACAACGACAATGTTCTTGCCGCGCATGTCCACAGGCTCGAAAGGCGTGAGGTAGGAGTGGGCATGCATC
>JBAYOU010000188.1:0-4378 GCA_041678065.1 Parvibaculum sp.
CGAGGACAAGCTTCATTGCACCGAGCTTTCGCTCGACGGCAAACCGCTTGCCATGCTCACGAGTTTTCGTGCCGGGCGTGGCCTCTACACATTCAAGATCGCCTTTGACGAGGAATATGCGCGTTACTCGCCGGGCGTGTTGTTGATGCTGAAACTCATCGGCGTGGTGCAGAGCGATGAGCGCACCGACTGGGCGGATTCCTGTGCCGTGCCCAACCATCCGATGATCGACCACATCTGGGTCGAGCGCCGCACCATGCGCAGTGTGCTTGTCGCCGGCAACGGGCCACTGGGCCGAACTGCCACGCGTTATCTGACATTCGCAATCAAATCCGAGGCCGCGCTGCGCGCGAAATTTCGTACCTATTACCACGCGTTCCGCAAGGAGATGGAAAATGACAAGGCTGATTGAGGTTTCGCTCGAGGGTGTCACCGAACCGATGCCGAGGGAAAGTTTCCGTGTCGTGCATCGGCTTGCAGATCATCCGCTCTTCAAGCTCGATCGTCTGGCGCGTCTTGCGGCATCGCTGCCAGCCGATCAGGTGGAGTTCAACGGGCCGGTTGCGCCCAATCAGGATCCGAACCTGACGCCTGCAAACGGCATGACACCTGAGGAAACGGTATGCCGCATCGAGGAAGCGAAGTCGTGGATGGTGCTGAAAAATGTCGAGTGCGATCCGGAATACAAGGCACTGCTTGATGCCTGTCTCGATGAGGTCGCCGAGCAGACGGGCGGGCTGATGGGCGGTGCGCGCCAACGCCAGGCTTTTGTCTTTGTCACATCGCCCGGCAATGTGACGCCATTCCATTCGGACCCCGAACTCAATTTCCTGCTTCAGGTTCGCGGCAACAAGCGCATGTCGCTCTTTGATGCCAAGGACCGCGAAATTGTGAGCGAGGCGGACTCAGAGCTTTATCCGGGCAAGCATCGCAACCTGCCTTATGTGGACAAGTTCGAGGAGAAGGCGACGCATCAGCATATCGAGCCGGGCGAAGGCATTTTCGTGCCGATCTTTGCGCCGCATTGGGTGCAGAATGGTAATGAAGTGTCGGTGTCTTTTTCGATCACCTGGCACACGGAAGAAACCGAACGGCTGGTGAAGCTCGCCTATATCAATGCGATATTGCGCAAGCTTGGCTGGGCGCAGGCGGAAGCAGGTGAGCGCCCGCTTTGGGACGATGTGAAGGTTGCCGCCTATAACGCGCTCCGTCCGATCTATGATGGTGTGAAGCGGTTGGTGGGCGGCCGTTATGCAGCGCTTGCCCTCTTCTTCGGACGGAAATCACCTGCCACGGCGGCAGGCTGACGAAGTGAGCTACCGCGCCGCTGCAATGCGGCGTGGGGCTTGCGTCCCATAGGCTTCAATCGGCTCGGCCGCATAGCGGCTGTAGCGCTTCAGATTCACCTGTGTCAGAAGAATACCGACCCGGCGGCTGCTCGCTGCCGAGAGAAGTTTCAGCGCGCGTGCCACAAGCTTACGATCCGTCTCCGCCCATTTCACGGTGAGCACGGTCACATCGGCGAGCTTCGCCAGGACCTGCGCATCCGCTGTGGCGAGCGCGGCGGGTGAATCGATAATCACGTAATCATAGGTCTGCTGAAGCGCGGTCAGTACCCATTGCATCTGCGAGGAGGCAAGGGCGGCAGTCGGGTTCGGCACATTTGTGCCTGCCTGAATGACATGCGCCTGCGTCAACGGGTCCTTGCGGATGACATGATGAAAGCTCGCGCGGCCCATCAGCATGTCGGCAAGACCGGGTTGCCGGTTGACGCCAAGCGCGTCCTGAACAGCAGAGGCGTGAAGATCGGCATCAACAATGATGGTGCGGTAGCCGCCCATCGCCAAGGCGCGAGCGAGGCTTACGGCAGTTGTCGTTTTACCTTCGCCGGGAATGGCGGAGGTGACAAGCACCTTTTGCGCGCGACGCTCGCCAACACGCGCAAGCAGGACGTGGCCCTGCAAGGTGCGGATCGCTTGAGCATAGATGCCGCTCGGGTCGCGAAGGAGTTCACCGGCAGCTTGTGAGCGGGAGGCGCGGGTTTCAGCTTCCGGCAGGAGGCCGAGAAACGGCATACCAGTTGCGCGTTCGATCTGCTCACCGGTGCGGAAGCCTCGCTGAAACACTTCCAGCAGGAAGGCGATACAGAAAGCGAATATCAGACCGGCAAAAGAGGCGAAGGTGATGGCGGATTGAGTCCGCGGGAAACTCGGCTCTGTCGGCTGTTGCGCACGAGAAACGATGCGCGCATTTGCCGCCGAACCATCGGCTTCGGCGCGGGCATTTGCCTGCTGATAGCGGAGCAGGAAAGATTCCAGAAGCGCGCGGTTCGTATCCGCATCGCGCTGAAGCGCGCGGAGCTTCACCTCATCCTGATTGATCTGGCCCATGCGGCGCTGAAAGCGGTCGAGGCTCGAGCGCAGCGAGTTCACGCGCGCGCCGGCAACACGCGCCTCATTCTCAAGCGCCTCGATGATCTTGTGGACTTCTTTTTCGATCTGCTGCTGAAGATCGGCAAGGTTCGCTTGCGTCTCCTGCATCTTCGGATGTGTCGGGAGTAGAGTTTCCGACATTTGCGCAAGCTCTGCCCGCAACTTCACTTCTTCCTGGCGCAGGCTCTGGATCAGCGGCGACTGGAGTACTTCTGCCGCCGTGTTGACGGCCTGACCGGAGGCGAGAAGATTGCGCGCATTGCCGAGTTTTGCCTGCGCTGCCGCACGATCTGCTTCAGCCTGTGAAAGCTGGCTGTTCAGATCGGTAAGCTGCTGCTGGGGCAGGGTCGAGCCATTGGTGAGAAAGAGACCGGATTTCGCGCGGAAGGCTTCTACGGCAGCTTCTGATGCCTGAACTTTCTGGCGCAATTCTTCGATCTGATCAGCGAGCCATTTCGTCGCCTCGGTCGTCACGCCTGCGCGGCGCTCGATCTGTTGGGCTATATAAAGTTCGGCCAATCGGTTTGGCACTATGGCTGCCATGCGCGGATCGGCGGAGGTGAAGACAATCGCGATCACGCGCGAATTGGACTTCTGATAAACCTCAAGCCGCGACAGAACGACATCGGTGATGACTTCGATGTCCGTCTGCGGGTTGCGCTCGCGCATACCAAAAGCGATAGCAATGCGCCCGAAGAAGCCGGGAGCGTTAAGCGCGGGATTGAATTCGGGATTTGCCGCAAGCCCGAGATCGGCGATCAGCCGCGCGATGAGAGGGCGCGAGGTCAGAACCTGAATTTCGCTTTGCAGTGTTTCGACATCGGGTTGCGAGGGCAGGCTTTCATCGTCGAAACTCGAAATCTCGCCCGAGCGAGGCGAGAGCAGCACGCGGGTTTCAACCGTGTAGGTGGGTGTTGCGGTCACGATCCAGAAGATTGCGATCACCATGAATGCCGCAAAGACACAGAGAATGATGTGCTTGCGCGCCCATATGCCACGCAGCACTTCCCACGGCGAGATATCGCCGATCGCATTTTCATCAGGAACCGACCGCCGCCGATCACCGAACGAAACGAGAGAACTGGTCTCGATGCTGCTCATGCCTTCCGCTCACAGGCGTCAGCGCAGCCGGGCCCGGCCACGTTCTGACGTAGATGCGAGTAGAAGGGCTTTTGGTAACGGAAGCCTTAACGGGAAGCGGGGTATGGAACGATTTGTCGCGGGTTTCTGCGCGAATCCTGTGTCGAGGGTGTGCCTGCCTCTGATGGAATTGCCAAAAAATTAACCCTTCCGGCTCTAGCTTTCGGGCAAGGAATGTCCCCCGTCTGGAAAGTGAGAGACGATGAAGCTCCGCAGTGTCTTCATCCTTTTGGTGACCCTCATCGTCGCATCATGCGCGCCGCGTGGCATTATCGCTGAGCGTCCGGTGCCGACAGGTGCCGAGATCTATTATCTCGATACGGGCGATCAGCTCCGCGTGACCGTCTTTGGCCAATCGGATCTGAGCGGCGATTACACGGTGGATAGCACCGGCGCCATTTCAGTGCCGCTGCTTCCGCCCATTTATGCCCGCGGGCTGACGGCGGATGAGTTCGAGGCGGCGCTTGAGGCGGAACTTGGCGCGCGCTTGCTGCGTAATCCCAATGTCAGCATTCAGGTAACGCAGTTCCGGCCCTTCTATATTCTGGGCGAGGTGCAGAATGCCGGTCAGTATCCTTATGTGAATGGCATGACGGTGCAGAACGCGGCGGCCATTGCCGGCGGCTTCACCTATCGCGCGAATAAGGACCGCATAACGATCACGCGCACCAGAAGCGATCGCATCGTGGAAATCGGCGTCGATAGCACGGCGGTGGTGATGCCGGGCGACACGATCCTCGTCAAGGAACGGTTCTTCTGATGGAGAAGGCGGGGCAGGGCGAACGGCGTGTTCTTCATGTCATGCG
>JBAYOU010000189.1:0-4370 GCA_041678065.1 Parvibaculum sp.
AAAATCGCGCCCAGCACGCCTGTTGCCGGCGACAGCGACAGCCAGCAGAAAGCGACATTGCCAATCAATTGGTGGAAAGCATTGGAGGTTGCGCGCCGCTCATCTTTCATTGATGAGCGTTTGGACGAATTCGCAAAACTCTTCCTAACCATCAAGGAGGCCGAATGCGACCGCTTCTTCGCGGAGGTCAGCAGCGTCGATATCGCATGGTATCTGCGCAATGCGTGAGGGGCTGGCGCTGCCTCACTCCGCAGTGCCGCTCTTATCCTTCTGAAGATAGACGGGATCGCAGGGATAATTCTCCTGCAGCGCCTTCACAGCGAGTTCTTCCGCGGGGCGCTTTTCGAGATCGGGATTGCTACCGGAAAAGGACACGATCTGCCGGGCGAAATCACGGAAGGTGAGTTTCTTCGGCAGTTCGAAACATGCTGTTTCGTCACTCCTGGGGCCAAGTCGTTCTGCGCGGAAGGGCTCGCCCATGGTGAGGTTTTCCTCCTGCGTTTTCACAAGACTGACGAGAAAGTTCTTGCAGACCTCTCCACGGCTCCCGGGCGTCGGCCCTTCATCGAGAAGCGTCTGGCAAGCGGCGGTCAACTCACCGCCATTCCTCGCCTCCTGCGCGACGGCATTTCCCGCCGCGAGAGCGCCCGCCAGCGCGATGCCGAGGGCAACAGAGGTGAGCTTCTTCATAGCGATCTCCATGGGCAGCAAATCACCTATCCTTGAGGTAAGGCATCAAAACCTGCCGTCAAGCCGTCTTCGGCGCTAATTGGCGAAATCGAGGTCAGTAGGGCTGTGAAATTCAACACCCTGAAGTGCCTTGCTTTCCGCCGCCCGCCCGAAGGCCGCTTCGATGGCGTCTGCACGCATCTTGAAAAACGGCGCCATATCCGGATGGGTGAAGACATAGACCTCATTGGCGAGAATGGCTTCCACCACCCGCGCGCCCACACGGTCCGGGTCAAGGCCGCCCTGCACAAGCTGTTTCGTCACTTCTGAGCGTTCGGCATCTCTGACTTCGGGTGCATTGCCATATTTCTCCTGTCGCGCCCGCTCGCTTTCGTGAATGCGCGTCCGCACAAAGCCGGGGCAGAGAATGGAAACGCCGATCCCTTCCGGCGCGAGCTGCTGAGCCCACCCCTCCGACATGCCCACAACCGCATATTTGGAGGCTGTGTAAGGCTCCATACCGGGCGCGGAAACCATGCCCGCCATGGAGGCTGTGTTCACATAGTGCCCACCTTCGCCATGCGCGCGGATGTGCGGCAGGAAAACTTCCATGCCGTGAATGACACCCATGACGTTAACGGCAAGCGTCCAGTCCCAGTCGCTCTGCCGCACCGTGCCGATCGCGCCACCTGCACCCACACCGGCATTGTTGCAAACGACATGAATCTTGCCGAACGCATCAAGCGTCGCGCGAGCCGCCTCATCAAGCGAGGCGCGTTCGCTCACATCGCAGTGCACGCCCTCCGCCTTGATCTGTCGCTCGCGGAGTTCGGCAACTGCCGCTTCAAGGTCTTGCTCATTGATGTCGGCCAGCATGACATTCATACCAGCCGCGCCAAAAGCACGCGCCATGGAAAGGCCGATGCCGCTTGCCCCGCCCGTTACAAAGGCGGTCTTTCCCGAAAGATCTTTCATCACGCAGCCACCGTGTCATCCATCGTGTCGAACTCGGCAAAAATCTGCGCGCCATTCGGCGTGTTTGAAAGGCCTTCGCGAATGGCCTCGCGCGTCTGCTCGCGAGAGAAATCCGCCTGCGTCACCGCATGCCAATGCACCATACCTTCCCAGATGGGATCGATCAGATCCTTGCCCTTCACCGTGCCTCCATCCACGCTTTTGAAGGTGAAGCTGCGCATCTCCGAAATTGTGGTCTGCAAATAGCCGACATGGATCGCCTCATCCGTGCGAATGCGCTCCACCATCGAGGCAGCCGCCTCGCCCGCCTTCTGGTCGGGGAAAGCCACAGGATCGCGCATGATCTCGCAGCAGAAAGAGAAGAAAGCCTCCGCCCTCACCTCGATCATCAGCACGTTCATAAGGAGGAGGATGAGCTGCTCAAAGCCCACCGGAAGCTGCGGCATGAGGCGGCCCATATCCGGGCGACCAATGCTTTCGGGCACCTCGGGAAGCGGATAGCGATCCGCGCCAAACAGAAGGTCGCGCGCCGCAAACCACATTGCATCATGAGCGCCCACATCAGGCAGCGCAGGATCGCCGCCTTCATCCGCTCCATGCGCATAGAGCAGCCCCTTATGGAGATGGCCTGTGCAAGTCTGCGAAATATCGTCCACGATGATCGACTGGAAGTCAGGGGCGTCGAGATCGCAAAGCACCCGCCCCCGCGCCTCGATCACGCCGGTAATGGTGAGCGAGTTCCAGAGCGGCACACCAATGCCATGCGAAAGCAGATACCGTTCCTGCTGGATATTCGGATAATTGCCGCGCTTCAAAAGCTGCGTTGTCGCGTCGATCAGCGGCCAGCCCTTATCTGTCAGCGCCTTCTGCCATGCGTGAACCGCCGGCCAGCGATGAAGTACACGGGGCGAAACATAAGTGCCATCCGCAAGAAAGCCACCATGCAGCTTGTAGCCCGCACGCTCATGCGGTTGTGCATAGTCATGCGATGCCATCAACTCATCGCGTGTGTAAGCGAGTTTCGTCATATGTTTCCTCCTCCACCAGCTTGCCGCTGGCCCACCTCTTTATTTTTTCAGTGCACGGACAAACAGCTCGGTCATGCCATCAATCATTTTCATCCGGTCGAGCCGGAGGCGATAGCCATAGGCGCCACCCTGCTTGATCGCGCCGACTATGAGATAGCCCGCCATCCGCACATCAAGCTCTTCTGCTGCCTCGCCGCAGCGCTTCCATTTTTCAAGAAGTTCGGCCCAGACATCAGCCCAGCGATCCACCGGCATTTTCCGTCCGGTATCACCGGTTGAAAGAACGCTGACATCGGTGAGTGCCGCGCTCAGCACCCCCGGATTGGCATCCGAATATTCGAACACTGCCAAGAGCAACTCGTGAATTTCTTCGCGCAGCGACCCCGCCGTCGCCGTGTAACGCTTTACGAAATCATGGAGTTCATCGGCTGCTTCGTCGGTGAATGCCTGAAAGCAGTCGAGCTTGTCCTGAAAATGCAGATAGAAAGTGCCGTGGCCGACGCCAGCCGCCTTGGAAATATCCTGAGGTCGCGTGTCATGATAGCCGCGCTCCACAAAAAGCCTGCGCGCAGCGTCCATCAGCTTGCGCCTGCTCTCCAGCTTGCGCTTCGCCCCGCCACTCAGCGCCGCCCCTTCTGCCGATCGGGCAGACAGAACCGCAGCTTCGTTTTCCTGTGTATCCAGAACGTCCGCTTCCGCAGATTCTTGGTTTCTGGAACCCGCTTCCTCGATCTTCATAAGAAGAAGCGTCCGCTCTAAGTGACAAAATGTCAATAAATCTGCACAAACTTTGCTGGCATTTTTTGCCCGCGGAGCAGATCAATCCCGGTAAGATGGATCAATCCGGTCAAGCGTGCGCAGAAGCGCCGGCCAGGCGAGCTTGCCGATGCCGTTCTTCTCATGAAACATCGCCTGCGCGGCCGTCTTCTCCGGTACACCGGGGTCCGGCATATTGAGCTTCACGCCGCCAGATAATGCACGCACCTGCATGGTACAGGCCCGCTCCAGGAAGTAGAGACGGAGGAAAGCATCCGCGCAGGTTGCACCCGCCGTCAGCAGTCCGTGATTGCGCAAGATCATGCAATGCCTGTTGCCAAGATCGGCGACAAGACGCTCGCGCTCATCATGCTCCAGCGCAATACCTTCATAGTCGTGATAAGCGAGATCTTCGAGCACGATCATCGCCGTCTGCGAGAGCGGCAGCAGCCCGTCAGCCTGCGCTGACACGGCTACACCATCATCCGAATGGGTATGGATCACCGCATTAGCGTCCGGCACCGACATATGGACCGCACTGTGAATGGTGAAGCCAGCCGGGTTCACCATATAGTCGGTCGGCATGACGATGTTGCCATCGAGGTCGATCTTCACAAGGCTAGATGCGGTGATCTCGTCAAAGCTCATACCATAAGGATTGATGAGAAAGTGATGTTCCGGCCCCGGCACACGCGCAGAGATATGCGTATAGATGAGGTCGCTCCAGCCATAATGAGCAACGAGACGGTAGGTCGCCGCGAGATCGACGCGCACTTGCCACTCTGCTTCCGTTACCTGTTCGCGCACCGGAATGTCGTTGAAATTCTCCGCGACCGACATGGGGCTCACCTTCCTGATTATTCTTTGAAACCGGATTCTTATTCCCGCCAGTCTGCCACGGGGAAGGTCTCCGCTGCAAACCAGCGGACTAAATCCCGCTTC
>JBAYOU010000190.1:0-4367 GCA_041678065.1 Parvibaculum sp.
GTGAGCCGTGGTGAAGCGCGATGGGCAGCGCCTCTTCATTGAGCCGCCACAACTCCTGAAATACGAATTCGGCCTGCGAGCGCGTATTCACAAAGACAAGCACGGTGCGGTGGGCACAGATTGCGTCATAAACAGCCGGAAGGGCGTGGCGGGCGGAATGACCGGACCACGGAATACGCACTTCCTCCCGGCCCTCGTCAGCAGGCGTCAGCACATCTATCTGTGGCGTCGCGCCCGGCGGTGCAATGATGATGTCACTCAGCGCCTCTCCCTTCTCCGGCTGCGGCATGAGATAGCGGCGAAGCGCATCCGGCTCGGCCACAGTTGCGGAGAGGCCCACGCGGTGCAGCCGCGGCGCGAAACTCGCAAGCCGCGCAAGGCTCAGTGCCAGCAGATCGCCGCGCTTTGAATTTGCGAGCGCATGAAGTTCGTCCAGCACAACGCAGGAAAGCTCACCAAAGAAATCTCCGGCATCCGGATAGGACAGCAGAAGCGCAAGCTGCTCTGGCGTCGTCATCAGAATGTCAGGCGGCTCACGGCGCTGACGCTGGCGGCGGTTCTGCGGCGTGTCGCCCGTGCGTGTCTCGATGGCAATGGGCAGTCCCATCTCCGCCACCGGCCTTTCGAGATTGCGCTTGACGTCCACCGCCAGCGCCTTGAGGGGCGAGATGTATAGCGTGTGGAGCCCCCGTTTCCGCTCCCTGCCCTCAGCAAGCTCGACAAGGCTTGGCAGGAAGCCCGCCAGCGTCTTACCTGCACCTGTGGGCGCGATGAGGAGGGCGGATCGTCCCTTTTGCGCCAGTTCGAGCAGGGCAAGCTGGTGCGGGCGGGGCTGCCAGCCCTGCCCTTCAAACCAGCGAGCAAAGGCAGCGGGCAGAATATCAATGGGGGGCCGAGAGAAAGCGTCGGTCATAGGGGGAGCCTAGCAGCCCCGCGGCTCCACAAAATAGCCGATTTCCTGCTGTTCAAATTCGCCGCCGGAAATGGGAAACTAACCATCCGCCAGTTTGTGAGGATCAATCCCCATGCTCGACCAGTTGCCGCCCGTTTTGCACCAGCAGATTGAGCTTCTTGTGCCGCAGATCGTTGCGGGCGGTGTCAATCTTGTGACCGCGATCATCATTCTCATCGGCGGCATATGGCTTGCCAGCCGGAGTCGCGTCTGGACGATCCGCGCATTGGGCAGAGTGCCAACGCTTGACGACATGCTGAAGGGATTCTTCGGCAGCATCGTCCGCTATCTTGTGCTGACCTTTACCCTGCTCGCAGTACTCGCGAAATTTGGCGTGCAAACCGCGAGCCTCATTGCGGTACTTGGCGCGGCGGGCCTTGCCGTCGGCCTTGCGCTCCAGGGCACGCTTTCCAATGTTGCCGCCGGGGTGATGCTGCTTATCTTCCGGCCCTTCCGCTCTGGCCATTACATTCAGGCGGGCAATGTTGCGGGCACGGTGAAGAGTCTCACGCTTTTCACCACGGAACTCGCCTCTGCTGACAATGTGCAGATCATCGTGCCGAACAGCCAGATCTGGGGGCAGGCGATCAGCAACTTCACCTTCCACCCGACGCGCCGCCTCGACATGAAATTCGGCATTTCCTACGCCGACGATATCGCGCAGGCAATCGCCATCATCCAAAGGGAACTCGCCGCAGATGAACGGTGCCTTGCCGAGCCGGAGCCCTTTGTCGGTGTACTCGCGCTTGGGGAGCGGTCGGTTGAGCTTACCGTCCGCGTATGGGTGATGAATGCAAGCTATTGGTCGGTGCATTTCGACATGACACGGCGCATCAAGGAACGCTTCGACCAGGCGGGGATCACCATGCCCTTCCTCGCGGGCACGATCTATACTCCAGTGGCACAGTGATTGACGCCGACAGACACGAAAAAAGGGAAGCAAGCTAATGGATCGATTTTTCGGCGGGCCGGTGCTGCCCACTCTTCTCAAGCTCGCCATTGCTTCCATCGCGGTGGGCGTAGTTCTGGCCGTGTTCGGCATCAAGCCAATCGATCTTTGGCGCGACTTTCTCGACACGATTGCGCGTGTCTGGGAGATGGGTTTCACCGCTATCGACTGGTCGCTGCAATATCTCTTGCTCGGTGCGGTCGTCGTGATCCCGATCTTCATCGCGGTCCGCCTGTGGAACATGCTCGTCACACGGCGGAAAGAATAGACCTCCGCGCTTCCGCAACGTCACCGCGAAAGGCGAGACGCGGCGGCGGCGAGCAGCTAATCTTCCGATCAAACACATGAGCGGGAGAACGCAATGACTTCGATGTTTCGCGACGGGCTTCTCAAGGGCAAGCGCATTCTGGTGACAGGCGGCGGCACCGGTCTTGGCAAGGAAATGGCCGAAGATTATCTGCGTCTGGGGGCGGAGGTTTATATCTGTGGGCGGCGCAAGAACGTGCTCGACGATACGGCTGCCGAACTCATGGATCGCCACGGCGGCTCGGTAAAGACGCATAGCGTCGATATTCGTGTAGCCGCCGCCGTGGACGACATGATCGAGGAAATCTGGGCGGATGGCGGCCCGCTGACCGGCCTCGTCAACAATGCAGCAGGCAACTTCATCTCGCCGACGAAAGACCTTTCAACGCGCGGCTTTGACGCGATTGCCGGGATCGTCTTTCACGGCACTTTCTATGTGACTCATTCAATCGGCACACGCTGGATACGCGACAAGGTGCCGGGCAGCGTGATCTCCATCCTCACGACATGGGTGTGGAATGGTGGGCCCTTCACCGTGCCTTCCGCCATGTCGAAGGCGGGCGTGAACATCATGACGAAATCGCTTGCCGCAGAATGGGGGCCTTACGGCATCCGCCTCAATGCCATTGCACCCGGTCCCTTCCCGACCGAAGGCGCATGGGCACGGCTTTCGCCCGGCCAGTCCACAGATGGCGATTCATCGCGCGAAGGCATCCCGATGGGTCGCGTCGGCCAGATGGGTGAACTGAAAAACCTCGCCACCTTCCTCATGGGCGATGGCTGCGATTATCTCACTGGCCAGTGCATCGCGATTGATGGCGCGGGCTTCTCATCCGGTGCCGGCAATTTCTCGCATCTCTCCAGGCTCTCTGATGAGCAATGGAGCGAGATGCGCGACATGATCCGCAGCGCGAATGACAAGGACAAGGCGCAGCGGAGCGTCTGAGTTTTCACGAGACCTGTCACTCCGGCGAAAGCCGGGGTGACACAAGCTCCGTCATTGCGCGCGCAGCAAAGCAATGACAGGCTTTGATAAGGTAGCCACCTCACATTTCGATCACGACCTTGCCGACTGCCTTGCGCTCCTGAAGCATGCGCATTGCATCGACAGCGCGTTCCAGCGGGAAGCGGGCGCAGATATAGGGATCGATCTTTCCCTCCGCTGCCAGACGATCCACCGCCTCGATGTTGGCGCGGCCCGCTTCGGGGTCACGCCTGCCATATTCACCCGCGCGGACGCCTACGACCGAAAAGCCCTTGATGAGCGGCATGTTGACGGAGACGCTCGGGATGCGGCCGCTGGTGAAGCCAATGACGAGAAGCCGACCGTTCCAGGCGATGCAGCGCACGCTCTCATCGAACACGTCGCCGCCAACCGGATCATAGATCACATCTGCGCCGCGCCCATCCGTCAGTTCCTTCACCTTCTCGCGGAAGCCGTCGCCTGTATTGATGACGTGGTCTGCGCCACGCGACTTCACGATCTTGAGTTTTTCGTCTGACGCCGATGTTGCAATCACCGTTGCGCCGAGGAGCTTGCCCATCTCAACCGCGGCGAGCCCGACACCGCCCGTGCTGCCATGCACCAGCAATGTCTCTCCCTTCTGAAGATGACCGCGGCAAACAAGCGCCACATAGGCCGTCAGATAGGCAGCGGGATAAGCCGCAGCCTTGACGAAATCCATATTGCCCGGAATGTGGCGGCAGGCTTCGGCAGAAACATTCACCGCTTCCGCAAAGCCACCGATGCGCAGCCCCGCCACGACCCGGTCGCCCACCGCGAATTTCGTGACACCTTCGCCCAGCGCCGCGACGACACCCGCCCCCTCCATGCCAGGCGAAAAGGGCAACTCCGGCTTGAACTGATACTTGCCCTGAATCATCAGAATATCGGGGAAGTTCACCGAGCAGGCCTTGAGGTCGAGACGTACTTCGCCCGGCCCTGGCGGCGGCAGTTCCACCTCATCCATTTGGATCACATCAATATTTTCCGATAGCTGATGCACACGCATGGCACGCATGAGGTTTCCCCTGGATTTTTTGAGTTTCATTTGCGTGAAGCATAAAGGCGCAGCCCAAACTTCGCCATGCTGCCCGGAAAGAATTGCCCCTCGCGACGCATAAGGGAGGACGACACACCGATGGCGATGGGGATGGCGA
>JBAYOU010000191.1:0-4347 GCA_041678065.1 Parvibaculum sp.
TCTTGATAGCCGGCCTTATAGGGCGGGGCCGTGACGGGTGAAACTGCCGGAAAAGCACCTGCTAAGGAGACTTCCTCGGGAATGGCACCAGCCTTTCAATGTCTATATATCTCGAAGCGCCTGCTCCGACCAGCGGAGCGGATAGGGGGCGCGGATGGACGGGACGGGCGTAAAGACTACCGAAAGCGGCGACAGCACACGGGCGGTGGGGCTCGTCATTGGGGCGCTGCTGGTCGCGCTTTCCGTCATCATGCTGGTGCCGGTGCTGGCGGAAGTGGTGGCGCGCAGCGGCGACTGGCAGGCCTTTCTCTCTTCCGCGGTAATTACGGGCTTTGTCGGTGGGGGGCTGATGTTCTCCAATCAGACGGAGCGGCGAGAGCTTACCCATCGCGCCACCTTTCTTGTGACAACGCTTGCCTGGCTCGGCATCGTCGCTTTTTCGGCATTGCCCTTCGTTTTTTCCGAGGTTGATCTCAACTATACCGACGCTTTCTTCGAGGCGATGTCGGGTGTGACCACGACGGGCGCAACGGTGATGTCGGGTCTCGACCAGATGCCGCCCGGCTTGCTTCTCTGGCGCTCGCTGCTGCAATGGATCGGAGGCATCGGCATCATCGTGACGGCCGTGGCCATTCTGCCTTTCCTGCGGGTTGGCGGTATGCAGCTTTTCCGTACCGAGAGCACGGACAAGACCGAGAAAGTATTGCCCCGGCCGGGCCAGATCGCAGTAGCGATTGGCGAGGTCTATCTGGTGCTGACGCTGCTCTGTGCGCTTGCCTATGTGCTGGGGGGCATGACGCCCTTTGATGCGCTCAATCATGCGATGACGACCGTCTCTACGGCCGGTTATTCAACGCATGACGCCTCGTTCGGCTATTTCGACAATCCCTTCGTTCACTGGGCGGCGGTGATCTTCATGATCTCCGGTGCCTTGCCGCTGGCGCTTTACGTGCAGACGCTGCGGGGCACGGGCGAGACGCTGTGGAGCGACCCGCAGGTACAGGGATTTCTCGTTTTGCTGGCGGCGATATCCCTTACCATGGCGTTCTGGCTTGTCGCGCGGGGGGACTACGGGTTTTTCGACGCGCTGACGCTTGCGGCCTTCAATGTGACTTCCATTATCACTTCGACGGGATTTGTAAGTTCCGACTACACGCTGTGGGGGTCATTCCCGATCATGGCCTTCTTCATTCTCATGTTCATCGGTGGTTGCACGGGCTCAACGTCGGGCGGCATCAAGATATTCCGCCTGCAGATTCTGGTCCTTCTTTTCAAAGGGCAGATGCGTCAAACGCTTTACCCGCATGTCGCGCAGAGAATGCGCTATGGCGAGCGCACGGTGAGCCGTGAAGTCGTCTTCTCCGTTGCGCTTTTCGTGTTCGTCTATCTTGCTTCGATGGTTGCGGTGGCGCTCGCGCTTGCGGTGTTCGGTCTTGATTTCACAACAGCGATCTCCGCCGCCGTTACCGCCATCGGGAATGTCGGGCCGGGGCTTGGGCAGCATGTCGGCCCTGCGGGTAATTTCGCCGGCCTGCCCGACGGGCCGAAAATCATTCTCGCCTTTGCGATGCTGCTTGGCCGCCTTGAGCTGCTGACCGTGCTCGTCATGTTCTCGCGGGACTATTGGGAGCGGTGACGACACGAGCCTGTGAGCAAGTCGAGACTGTTTTGCACGCTTTACAGGCTCGATTGAGTTCCGTCAGGCCTTGCTTGCCTCAATTGCGTCTTCGATGGTGCGCAGGCCCGGTCGCGGTGAAGAGACGAGGACCGCCATGTTGCCCGGCAGGTGCTCATTCTTCCACATCTTGGTATGGGCCAGTGGAATTTCCGACCAGGACATGACTTCCGACATGCAGGGGTCTATGCGGCGCTCGATGACAAGCTGGTTTGCGGCACTTGCCTGCTTCAGATGGGCGAAATGCGAGCCCTGAATGCGCTTCTGGCGCATCCAAACGAAGCGTGCATCGAAAGTGAGGTTGAAGCCCGTGGTACCCGCACAGAACACCACCATGCCGCCGCGCTTTGCGACCATGCAGGAAACGGGGAAAGTGGATTCGCCCGGATGTTCAAACACGATGTCAGGATCAACGCCCTTGCCGGTGATATCCCAGATTGCCTTGCCGAATTTCCGCGCTTCTTTCATGAAGTCGTTGAACTCTGCAGAGTTCACCTTCGGAAGCTGGCCCCAGCAATTGAATTGCTTGCGGTTGATGACGCCCTTCGCGCCCATCGACATGACGAAATCATGCTTGGAATCATCGGAGATGACGCCAATCGCATGGGCGCCCGCCGTGGCGCAAAGCTGCACTGCGAAGGAGCCGAGCCCGCCTGAGGCACCCCAGACGAGAACATTCTGGCCGGGCGAGAGAATGTGTGGCTGGTGGCCGAAGAGCATTCGGTAGGCGGTGGCAAGCGTCAGCGTGTAACAGGCGCTTTCTTCCCATGTCAGATGCTTCGGGCGTGGCATCAATTGCTGTGACTGGACGCGGCAGAACTGCGCGAATGAACCGTCCGGCGTTTCGTAGCCCCAGATGCGCTGCGTGGGCGAGAACATCGGGTCGCCGCCATTGCACTCTTCGTCGTCGCCATCATCCTGATTGCAATGGATGACGACTTCATCGCCGACCTTCCAGCGCTTCACCTTGGAGCCGACGGCATAGACGATGCCTGCCGCATCAGAGCCTGCGATGTGATAGGGCAGCTTGTGCACGTCGAAAACGGAGATCGGTTCGCCAAGCCCGGCCCAGACGCCGTTATAGTTCACACCTGCCGCCATCACGAGGACGAGCACTTCGTTGGAGTCGATCTCCCAGGTGGGGACGACTTCAACCTGCATGGCCTGCTCCGGCGGGCCATGGCGCTCGCGGCGAATGGTCCACGCATACATCTTCTCCGGCACATGGCCGAGGGGCGGGATCTCGCCGACTTCATAGAGATCCTTTTTCTCCGTATGCGTCATTCTCTGCCTCACTCGCGGTTCCGGACAGGCCGTTTGGCGCGGATCATTGGCATTTGACGCTACGGACGCAAGGAGATTTTGCACTGCAATATGGTCGCGGCCGGGCATTTTTGGCGGAAAGCCGCCATTTACTTCGGTTTCCGGGGCCGGTTTCGCTGCACTTTTCTGCAGATTTTGCCGTGCGGGAATGCCTGTGCTACTTCCCTGAGAAACATGGATGACGCGAGGTCAGGTATGAGTGGCACAGGCGAAAACGGCGCGGGCGCGGCGAAGAGGGACAAGCCCTGGATTTTCCGCACCTATGCTGGCCACTCCACGGCCAGGGCATCGAACGAGCTTTACCGGACGAACCTGTCGCGCGGCCAAACGGGGCTTTCCATCGCTTTCGACCTGCCCACACAGACCGGCTATGACGCAGACCACGTGCTGGCGCGGGGCGAGGTTGGCAAGGTTGGTGTGCCTGTCTCACACATTGGCGATATGCGGGTGCTCTTTGAGGGCATCCCCATGGAGCAGATGAACACCTCCATGACGATCAACGCCACGGCGGCATGGCTGCTCGCGCTTTATGTGGCGGTGGCGGAGGAGCAGGGAGCGGACCGGAAGAAGCTTCAGGGCACGGTCCAGAACGACATCATCAAGGAATATCTCTCGCGCGGCACTTATGTGTTTCCGCCTGCGCCCTCGATGCGCCTGCTCACGGATGTCGTTTCCTACACCTATACCGAAATGCCGAAATGGAACCCGACAAACGTTTGCTCCTATCACTTGCAGGAAGCAGGCGCGACGCCGGTGCAGGAGTTGGCTTTCGCGCTCGCGACCGCCATTGCCGTTCTCGACCGGGTGAAGGCGGGCGGGCAGGTGCCGGAGAAGGATTTTCCGCAGGTCGTGGGTCGCATCAGCTTTTTTGTGAATGCGGGTGTGCGCTTCATCACCGAGATTGCGAAGATGCGTGCCTTTGTCGATCTCTGGGACGAGATTTGCCGCGACCGCTACGGCGTGGAAGACGCGAAGCTTCGCCGCTTCCGCTATGGCGTGCAGGTGAACTCGCTCGGCCTGACCGAGCAGCAGCCGGAAAATAACGTCTATCGCATTCTGCTTGAGATGCTGGCCGTCACGCTGTCGAAGGGCGCACGGGCGCGGGCGGTGCAACTGCCCGCATGGAACGAGGCGCTTGGCCTGCCGCGCCCCTGGGACCAGCAATGGTCGCTCCGCGCGCAGCAGATACTCGCCTTTGAAAGCGACCTTCTCGAATATGACGACATCTTCGATGGTTCGAAGGTGATGGATGCGAAAGTGGAAGCGCTGAAGGCGGAAGCGCGTGAAGAGCTTCAGCGCATCGAGGAAATGGGCGGTGCGGTGGCCGCTGTCGAAAGCGCCTATATGAA
>JBAYOU010000192.1:0-4299 GCA_041678065.1 Parvibaculum sp.
GTTACACGCCCTGCCCGCTCATCACTGCACTTCTATCGTCACCTTGTCAGGGTAGAAGGCGATGTAATCCCGGATCGCCGCCACTTCCACAAACGGGTCCTCATAGGACCAGGCGGCTGCCGGGATTTTTCCATCCGCGAGCTTCACATCCCAATAGTGGGCCTCGCCCTTGAACGGGCACCAGCTCAGATTTTCGCTGACCCGGAACCGCCCCATCCGCACATCCCGCCGGGGAATGTAGAAAACCGGAGCACGTTCTCCTTCGAAAAGCTCCAGTGCATTGTCAGTTTCGGCAATCACCTCGCCATTCGCGAGCACGCGGATATGGCGACTCGCAGGCAAAATGCGCAGCAGATAATTAGGGTGAGTCTCAAAACCGGAGTTGTGCTCCTTGCCCGAAACGAGCTGTCCCATGCGAACCTCCCTTCGCTATCTCAATATGAAATGGGGTGACGGCAAGGATTTGGCAACCTCCCCTCCCTAGCCTGAAGGGTGGAGATATGTGCCATGTCAAAGCCCTCGGAAGTCACTCAGACCCGCCTGAACGCCGAACGCCGTCGCTTCCGCCGCATTGCCACGCGGATCGAGGGCCGCATCGTTTTTGCGGGTGTGGATGCCGAATGCCTCATTCATGAAATGTCGGCCACAGGCGCGCTGGTGGAGGTAAGTCCCCTCCCCGCCCTTGGCACCGAAATCGCGCTTGATGTGCCCGGTGTCGGTTTCGCGAGGGGCCGCGCCACGCGCCATGATGGCGAGCTTGTCTCGCTTGATCTCGACACACCGCCAGAACGCCACGACCGGCTGAATGACCGGCTCATCCTCGCCGCCTTCCGAAATCCGCCTCTCTCTGACGAATAGTCGAAAGCGGATAATCATTTCGATCTCTGTTTGGGCTTCCGCTCGCCTCTCGTTAAACTCCCGGGATTAAGCAGCACGCACACGAAGCATTTATCGCCCGCTCCATCCTTCTGGCTGGAAAGACGATAGGATTACTTGAGAAGCTCTTTCACCTTTGCAAAAAGGGTTTGTATCGGGTTTCTTTTGTAGGGGAATCTACCCCATCATTATAATTTTGAGTCGTTCCCTCTGTGAAGCTGCCGGATCGATAAGTCCCTTCACTACCGGTAATCAGTTCACTTTCCCGCTCCTGAAACGAGAAAGTTTGTCTCTGACGTCGTCCAAAAACGTCGTCCCAACTGATGGTACACTGCAAATCATAATGCCAGCCGCCACCCTCTCTAAGAGTCCTTACTGCCTCACCGGGAATATTGGGAAAAAATTGCTCAAATGGCGGATCTTTGCGCGGGCCATCGTAGGAAAGCGCCGGATTGCCCTCAACGTTGAATAGGAAATATGCCCGCTCTTCAGCGCCGGACGCGATTGCAACAATTTTTGCAGGGCCGGATGTGTGGAAAGTGGTACGTCCCCGCGGCGGAGATATTCCAACAAAGCACCTGATTTTGCAGTTGGTGGCGGGAGATTGTCCAACGTTCCGAAAGTTGATCAGGTATTCAATGCACTTTTCAGTGACATTGAAGGTGCCGCCTTTTGCAACTACGTAGGCTCTCACTTGAGCTTGCCCCAAACGGCGTGTCTCAAGGAGAGTGCGGCGCACATACAAAATGCCGATAGCCGCAACGACAACAGTCAGAATAGTCGCGATAAACATCCACATCGCCCAAAGAGCCATATCCTCTTGGGCTTGCAGGTTACGATTTTCCCGTTGGGTTCTATCGGCGCTCTCCGGGGCATTGACCTTCTTTTCAAGATCGCTGATCACTCCCTTGATACCGACAAGCTCGCTCGCAATCTGCTCTATGAGTTCGGTGTAATTCTCGGGTGCACCATCGTGATCAGCGTTAATAACGGAACTACCGTCCTCGGCTGTCGGCTGGCGTCCGAGGGTCGGTTTCTCGGCTTCTTGTGAATGCACCTGGAACGCCAGCAGCGTCAGTCCAAACACAATGATTGAGAGCCGATAACCTCTAGACATTAGATCGATGAACCACTGTAAATTTCACTAGGCGAGCTTATTGCGAACATTTTTTTCTTTCTCGTCAACGTCTATCTCCGCCATTTTCTCGGCGCGCTGCGTGGAGACCTTTCCTCAACAAAGCCAGCAAACACAATGGGACGCTCTACCATCGAGGGGAGAGTAGCGCGGTTAGAACATTGATCTTACTGTGCGTTCTAACAATTGCCGCTAAACTCCCCTTCAAACGCATAAAGGGAGAAGCGTCATGTCCTCGCTCAAGAACAAGGTTGCCATCGTCACGGGTTCAGCCACCGGCCTCGGTGCCGCTGTCGCGCTGCAACTTGCCGACAAGGGCTGCAACGTCGTCATCAACTACACAAAGAGCGAAGCAGAGGCGAAAGAAACACTCGCCGCCTGCGAGGCGAAAGGCGTCGAAGCGTTGCTCGCCCAGGGCGATGTCGGCGAGGATACCGATTGCCGCCGTATCGTTGAAGAGACGGTCAAGAAATGGGGCCGCGTCGATGTGCTCGTGAACAATGCAGGAGGCACGAAATTCGCGAACCATGCTGATCTCGACGAACTCGATGCAGAGGATTTCCTCTGGATTTACAAGGTGAACGTCGTCGGCTCCTATCAGATGATCCGCGCCTGCGCGCCGCACATGCGCGAGGCTGGCAAGGGCTCGGTCGTGAACATTTCCTCCATTGCAGGTGTCACGGGTATCGGTTCCTCCGTTGCCTATGCCGCCTCCAAGGGCGCGCTCAACACCATGACACTCTCGCTTGCCCGCTCGCTTGCGCCGAAGATTCGTGTCAATGCGGTCTGCCCCGGCTTTATCGGCACGCGCTGGTTCTCGGATCGCTTCGGCCAGCAGACATTTGAAGGCATCAAGCGGCAGCAAGAACAGTCGACACCGCTGCAGCGCGCTGGCACGCCGGAAGACATTGCAACGGCTGTCGTCTTCTTTTGCGGTGAAGGCTCGGACCACATCACCGGCGAAACGCTCATCACCGATGCAGGCATGCATCTCGGCTTCGCACCGCTGACTGCGCGCTGAAACCTGAAAACTCCAGAATAAACTCGTCATGGCCCGTTTTAGACGGGCCATCCACGTCTTTACTCCAAACTCGAAAGAAAGACGTGGATGACCCGGGCAAGCCGGGTCATGACGATTTTATTCAGTGTCTCAGCCGATACTTACTCCTCCAGAAACGCCAGCACAGATTCCTTATAGGCCTTGTCGCCCACCGTTCGCATATGGTCGCGCTTCGGCACCGTATAGGCGCGCGCGCCTGGTATCTCCGCAGCAAGTGGTGCCGCCTCGCCCGCCTGCACATCCTTCTCCCCCGCAACGACAAACACCGGCCGCCTGATGCGCGCAAGCCCCTCCACCGGAAATGGCGCACGCACCGCTTCAAAGCACGCCGCAAGCGCTACCCTGTCTTGGCCGTTCTGATCGGCAAAGGTGCGGAAGAGAAGCGCGCCCTTGCTCTCCACGCTTGACGGATCATCCGTCAGCAGCGCCTCGATCACCGGCCCGGGATCGCGGTTCGGATCAAGCAGCTTCGCGCCAACACCCGCCGCGATAATCCGGTCGAAGCGTTCGGGATATTCCATCGCCGCGACAAGCGCGACCATCGCGCCCATGGAATAGCCCATGAGGTCGGCGCCCGGTTCCCCCAGATGGTCGAGAAGCGCGACCAGATCGCCCGCCATGGCAGAAAGCGTGTAATCCGCTTTCTCATGGCTCTTCCCACTTTCGCCGTGGCCGCGCATATCCGGCATGATGACGCGGTAGCCCGCCTCCGTGAGCGCCTTCACCCAGCCCGTATCGACCCAGTTCACGCGGTGGGTGGAGGCAAAGCCATGCGCCAGCAGCAGCGGGCTTCCTTCCCCCTCCACCGCATAGGCGATGGTCATGCCATCTGCGTCAAAGAACTCCATGCCTGCCCTCATCACTGCCAGCCGCTCGGCTGGAAAATACCGTTACTGCCGTCTAGGCTATGAGAAATCCAGCGGAGAGAGAACCAATGAGCGATGTCGCCACACTGAAGCGCGAAGTTTGCAACACGATTGATGCCATGTCGGCGGAGCTTCTTGCCGTCAGCCATGAGATCCATTCGAAGCCCGAACTTGCCTTCAAGGAGTTTGAGGCAGCACGTATTCTGACCGGCGCTCTCGAAAAGGCAGACCTCCCCGTCAACCGCCACGCTTTCGGCCTCGACACGGCCTATGTGTCGAGCTTCGGCGAGCGCGGGCCGGAAGTCGCCATCCTCTCCGAATATGACGCCCTGCCCGGCATCGGCCATGCGTGCGGCCACAAC
>JBAYOU010000193.1:0-4292 GCA_041678065.1 Parvibaculum sp.
AAAGCGCGGTGTGAAGCGCGGCGAGCGTGTGCTGATCCATCTCGACAATTGTCCTGAAAGCCTGATCGCCTGGTATGCCTGCGCGCATCTCGGTGCCGTTGCCGTTACCACCAATGCGCGGTCGGTGGGGGATGACCTCACCTATTTCAGCAGCCACGCGGAAGTTGTCGGCGCGATCACGCAGCCGCGCTTTGCCTCGCTCGTTGCCGCATCTTGTGCGGGCATCAAATGGCTCGCGGTTACCGAAACGGATAATGGTGCCGCGCCGGATGCCGGGACGGTGCCGCCCGCGTCAGAAAGTTTTGCGGCGTTATATGGTGATGCAAGCGATGCGCCGCTGCGCCCCGCTGACCCGATGTTGCCGATCGGTATTCAGTACACGTCCGGTACGACCTCGAGGCCCAAGGGCGTTGTCTGGACACATGCCAACGCACTTTGGGGCGCGAAGCTTTGCGCGCTGCATGAAGACCTTCGACCGTCGGATGTGCATCTCACCTATCTACCGCTCTTCCACACCAATGCGCAGGCATATTCGGTGCTGGCGGCGCTCTGGGTCGGTGCGACGGTGGTTCTTCAGCCGCGCTTCTCCGCATCGCGCTTCTGGGATGTGTCGCTGCGCCGGGGCTGCACATGGACATCCATGGTGCCCTTCTGTGTGCGCGCGCTGATGGGGCAGGAAAAGCCTGCGTCCCATTCCTATCGCTATTGGGGCAACGGCATTTCCTCACCGCCCACCGACCAGCATTTCGGCGTGAAGACGATTGGCTGGTGGGGCATGACGGAAACCATCACGCACGGCATTGTCGGCAATGTGCATCTGCCGAACCGGCCCATGGCGATTGGCAAGCCTTCGCCTGCCTATGAAATCGCGATCCTCGACGATAATGGTGCGCCTGTCGGTGCAGGCGAGACGGGTAACCTCCTTGTGCGCGGTGTGCCGGGACTCTCGCTCTTTCTCGAATATCTCAATAATGAAAAGGCGACGTCTGAAAGCTTTGATGAGCAGGGCTATTTCATCACTGGCGACCGCGTGACACTGGGTGAGGATGGTTTCATTTCCTTCGCTGATCGCGACAAGGACATGCTGAAAGTGGGCGGTGAGAATGTTGCCTCATCCGAGATCGAGCGTGTTGTCATGAGCGTGCCCGGCATTCAGGAATGTGCGGTGGTCGGCAAGCGCGATCCGATGCTGGATGAAGTACCGGTTGCCTTCCTGCTTGTGCCAGGCGGAGAGAAGGCCGCGCCGCCAGACCTTGTGCAGAAGGTGGAGGCTGCCTGCCTCAAGGGGCTTGCGGATTTCAAACGCCCGCGCGAGATTCGGATTGTGTCCGAACTGCCGCGCTCGACGCTGGAGAAGATTGCGAAGGCAGAGCTTCGCAAATTGCTGGAGCAAGACTGAGAGGCAAGAGAAAGTGGCCACAGGCGGCAAGGTACCATCATCACAGCTTTTCATCCCGAAGCTCGTTACTGTGCTGCGGGAAGGCTACGGGTTTGCAGAGTTCCGCGCGGATTTCATCGCGGGGCTGACGGTCGCCATAGTCGCGCTGCCGCTTTCCATGGCGCTTGCCATTGCAAGCGGCGCGACGCCGGACAAGGGCCTCATGACCGCCGTTGTGGCGGGCTTCCTCATCTCTGCCTTTGGCGGCAGCCGTTTCCAGATTGGCGGGCCGACCGGCGCTTTCGTCGTCGTCGTTTTCAACGTCATAGCAGTTCATGGCTATGACGGGCTTGTGCTTGCAAGCGCGATGGCTGGCATCATGCTTGTCGGAGCAGGGTTTCTCCGAGTCGGCTCCTTCATCAAATATATTCCCGAGCCCGTGGTAACAGGCTTCACGGCTGGCATCGCCGTCATTATCGCGACAAGCCAGATCAAGGATTTCTTCGGCATTGCGCTTGAGAATGAGCCTGCTGCCTTTCTCGACAAGATCCCCGCTCTCGCCGGTGCCATAGGCACTATTTCGCCGCAGACGCTTGTTGTCGGGCTTGCCTCGCTCGGGCTCATTATCTGGCTGCGGAGCGCGCGGCCTAACTGGCCGGGCTTTCTCATCGCGGTGGTGCTTTCCTCCTTTTTCGTCTGGCTCTTTGCCTTGCCGACAGACACGATCGGCACGCGCTTTGCCGGGCTTGAGCCGAGCTTTGCGATACCCGCCTTTCCGGAAGTCACGATGGATCGGATCATCACGCTCTTTCCGAGCGCCTTCACCATCGCCTTCCTTGCAGGCGTTGAGTCACTTCTCTCCGCCATGGTGGCAGACAGCATGACAGGCCGACGCCATCGCTCGAATAGCGAACTTGTGGCGCAAGGCATTGCGAATTGTGCATCTGCGGCGGTGGGCGGGCTTCCAGCCACAGGGGCCATTGCGCGCACGGCGGCCAATATTCGCGCAGGCGCACATGGGCCCGTTGCGGGCATGCTCCATGCGGTCTTCATTCTCGCCTTCATGGCGTTTGCCTGGCCGCTCGTGACCTATGTTCCGCTCGCGGCTCTCGCAGCGGTTCTTCTCATCGTCGCCTGGAATATGAGCGAGATTGAAAAGTTCCGGCACATGATGCGCGCGCCCATGGGCGACAAGGCGGTGCTGATCCTCACCTTCGCGCTCACCATTCTTGTCGATCTCACCGTGGCCATCGAGGTCGGCGTGGTGCTCGCCGCCGTCCTCTTCATGCACCGCATGTCGGAGGCGGTGGAGGTGCAGGCGCATCTCAATCTTGTCGAAGAAGATGTCGCCGATGACGCGCCGCGCGATTTCGTGCCGATGAAGGAATACGACCTGCCGGACGGTGTGGCGGCGAGCCTCATTCGCGGGCCATTCTTTTTCGGTGTTGCCATGCGGCTTGGCGAAACGCTGGATCGGATTGGCGCAACACCGAAGGTGCTCATCGTGCGTATGCGCGCGGTACCGATCATTGATGCGACAGGCGTGTCAGCCCTCAGCAGCATGATCGACCACTGCGAGCGGAAGGGCACGAAGGTCATCATCACCGCGCTTCAGGCACAACCCGCCCGTGTGCTCGGCGATATGGGCGTGCTCGCCCGCGTCACCCGCGCGCCGGACTTCCCGACGGCTATCGAGATGGCACGGAAGATAGTGGCGGAGATGGACGCGGAAGACGAAGAGTAAGGCTGTCAGCCTAAGAGTTTCCCCGGATTCATCACGCCTCTTGGATCAAGCTCGCGCTTTGTCGCCTTGAGCAGCGACATGCCGATCTCGCCCTTTTCCTCAGGCAGCCACGGCGCATGATCTGTGCCGACGCCATGGTGATGGCTGATCGTGCCGCCATTCATCAGGATCGCGTCAGAGGCAGCGCGTTTGATTGCGAGCCATTGTTCAACCTCGCGGTCCAGCTGGCGCGGGAAGATGAAGGTGAAATAGAGGCTCGCGCCGTCCGGGTAGGAATGGCTGACATGGGCGAGCACAAGCCCGCGCGCATGTTGCTCCGGCAGATGCGACGAGATGGCATCGGAAATCGCGGTCGTCACCTTCTCATGCAGATTGGCGATATTCGACCAGCGCGTGGAGGTTTCAAGCGTATCGATACCAACACCTCGATCCATCATCGGGTCGCGCATGGAAGGACTGTTGAAGCGTCCGCTATACCAGTGCTTGCCGGGGCCGGTGCCGAGTGCAAGGGCGCCTTGGCGTTTGCAGATCTCTTCCGTCTGCTCCTGCGCCCAGATGACCGTTTCTTTCGTGCCTTCATGGCCGATCAGCATGAGGCAGGGCGCCTCGTGGAAGCCCTTCATCTTGAGATAGGCGCGTTGCAGCCGCGCTTTCAGACCGCCCGATTTTGAGGAGGAGAAGGCCTGAAAGAAATAGGTTTCCGGCGCATCTGAAAGGCGCACCATGGCGACGGGAATATCCGCATGGTTGATGCGCCGTGCCGCTTCCACGCCGGCGGCGAAGGTCTTGAAGAGATAGCCGCGATAATCCTTTCGCGCGGGCACTTCGTGGATCTTCACCGTTGCTTCCACGATCACGCCAAGCGTGCCTTCGGAACCGGCGACAAGCTGGTTTAGGTTCGGGCCCGCGGCAGAAGCGGGTGTTGCTTCTGTCGTCCAGAAACCCTTTGGCGTCGCAAGTTTTGCCGAGACGAGCCACTTTTCCGCTTTGCCATAGCGATTGGATTGCTGTCCGGCACCGCGCGCCGCAATCCAGCCGCCAAGTGTGGAGAAAGGAAAGCTTTGCGGGTAGTGGCCGAGCGTCACGCCATGTGCCTGCAACTGCTCTTCGAGATGCGGTCCGTAGATACCGGCCTCAATGCGCGCCGTCATTGACACCTTGTCGATCTGG
>JBAYOU010000194.1:0-4289 GCA_041678065.1 Parvibaculum sp.
CGGGATTTCACCTGGGAGATGTATTTCAGGTTTACCGGGCGCCCCTTGGCCGCTGGCGGCTGATGGCGGGCAACCGCTTCTTCCAGCCAGCGATTGAGCCGTGCCGTTCCGACACGCGCATTCCAGACGGTGTGAACACGCTCGATGACAGGCATCAGCCTCTCCACACCCTTCCCCGTCAGCGCTGAAAGCTGGACGATGGGGACACCTCTGATCTGTGGCAGCAGACGCTCAAGCTCCTCTTTCAGCACACGGAGGACTTCTTGCGGGTTCTCCACCGTGTCCCACTTGTTGACGCCGATGATAAGACCACGCCCCTCCTGCTCAACCAGATCGGCAATATGGAGATCCTGCCGCTCGAAAGGCTGCGTCGCGTCGAGTAGCACGACCACGACTTCCGCGAAACGGATGGCACGTAGCGTGTCCGCCACGGAAAGCTTTTCGAGCTTCTCTGTGACACGGGCGCGGCGGCGCATACCCGCCGTGTCCCACAGCTTGACGCGGCGGCCCCGCCACTCCCATTCGATGCCGATACTATCGCGCGTAATGCCGGCTTCCGGGCCGGTGAGCATGCGGTCTTCGCCGAGAAGCTGGTTTACCAGAGTCGATTTGCCAACATTCGGGCGGCCCACAAAGGCGATGCGGAGCGGTGCTTCGAGGTCTGGTTCATAAGGCGCATCCGGATCGAAGGACGTGTCCTGCTCCTCCGCCAGCGCGTCTTCAAGCGCCTGCTCCGCCTCATCTTTCTCAAGCCCCCGCGCAAACTCCGAGAGCGCGTCATAGAGATCGCCAAGCCCCTCGCCATGCTCCGCAGACAGGGGCAATGGCGCGCCGAGGCCAAGTTCAAAGGCCTCCATGCGTCCCATCTGCCCGCCACCGCCTTCGCATTTATTCGCGGCGAGAATGACGGGCGTGGGGGACTTTCGGAGGATTTGCGCAAAGCGCTTGTCGAGCGGCGTCACGCCTGCGCGCGCATCCATGAGGAAGAGGCAGACATCCGCTTCCGCAATGGCAAGATCGGTCTGACGGCGCATGCGCGCTTCGAGGCTATCGCCCACACCCTCTTCGAGCCCCGCCGTATCGACAACGATGAAGGTGAGATCGCCAAGGCTAGCCTCACCCTCGCGCCGGTCGCGTGTCACGCCAGGCGTGTCATCCACCAGCGCGAGCTTGCGCCCGACGAGGCGGTTAAACAGCGTCGACTTGCCGACATTGGGACGGCCAACAATGGCCACCTTAAAAGACACTTTATGCGGCCCTTCTCTGCCGTTGCGGACGGCAATCAACCGTCCGCAGCACCGCGTTACTTCAGCGCGGTCAGCCTTGCATCGTTGGTCAGGATATAGAGCGTTTCATTTGCTACTACAGGGGTGATGAGCGCACCGTCGGGCAACGAGAAATTGCCTGTAATCTCGCCTGTAAGAGGAGAGAGCAACACACCCTCGCCGCGCGAGGAGACAAGCACCAGCTTCTCGCTGACAAGCACTGGCCCCGACCACTCAATCGGACCTTCCCGATCTTCCGGGTCCTTCCACCGCTGCAGTGGCGATATCCAGCGGATGCGTCCATCACGCCGGGAAATGGCAAGCACTTCCTGCGAAAGCGTAACGATATAGACATAGTCGCCCGCAACCCACGGCGTCTGCACACCGCCAATGTCGCGCGTCCAGACGCGCTCGCCCGTGCGCAGATCAATCGATACCATGCGGCCTGAATGGCTGATCGCGAAAACGCGACCACGGTCGATGACCGGGCGGCCTGCGATGTCATTCAGTGCCGAAAGCGAGGTAACGCCACCGGTGCGCGTCAGCGAATCCGTCCAGACCGGGGTGCCGTTCTCCACACGGAGTGCAACAAGCTCGCCAGAGGAGTAAGGCGCGATGGCGACGGAGCCGAGCACCGCGACGCTCGACGCTGCGAGAATACCCGCGCTTTCCACGAGGCCGCGATGGCGCCAGAGCACCTCGCCCGTATTCTGATCGAGGCAGATCGTCTGATTGTCCACTGTCACGCCGAAGACGCGACCGCCGGCGGCTGTAGGTGCCGAACGGAAAGGATCGCCAACGGGCTGGTTCCAGAGCACCTCGCCGCTTGCCGCATCAACGCCATGCGCCGTGCCGAAGCCGGTAATGACAAAGACCTTGCCACCTTCATACGCAACGCCGCCGCCACGGCCTGCATCTTCATTCTCGCCTTCGGGCGCGAAGCGTGTTGACCAGAGCTTCTTGCCGGACGTTTGCTCGAAGGCATGCAGCGTGGAGCGCGCATCAAAGACGTAAATCTTGCCATCCGCGATAACGGGCGGAGCAAGAAGCTGCGCGACACGACCAGAGCCTGTGCCCGCGCTGACAGACCAGAGGCGGCTCAGATTCCCCGGCACAGACAGATGGTAATTCGCATTGGTGGCGTCCCCGCCCGGTTGTGGCCAGCTATCATTGACCCGCGCGTCCGGCAGCAGGATGAGGTCATCCGCAATGGCGGGATCCACCTCAAGCTGCGCCCCAAGCTCCATGACGGAGAGGCGCTTGCCGGGCAGAACGGTCTTGTTGTCGGAGCTGAAAACATCCGTCACAGTGCTGCATCCCGCCACGCTTGCGGCAAGAAGAGCCAACAGCGCAAAGCGCGCAATGACAGACCTGTCGGCTGAAAAACCGTTCATCATCATGCGGGCTTACTCCGTCTCAACCGGAACTTCGGGGGCGTCTTCCTGTGCAGCTTCGGTCTGCACAGGCGTTGCGTCTTCTTCTGCATTAGCAGCAGGCCTCGCAGGTTCCGTCATGTTGCGCGGGAGATGCGGAGCGGCAAGGGCCTGAATCACATGTGCGCGATCACGAAGACCCGCAGGTGACAATGGGTTGGCAATGATCGCCGCTGCATTTGCATTTGCATCGCTCCATGCACCGTCGCGCATGGCGGAGAGGGCGAGAAGCTCAAGCGCATGCGGTCGCCAGGGCGAGCCATCCTTCATGACCGGCGCCATGCGGGCCTTCATATCGTCATGGCTCAGCGTGTCGACGAGCAAGAGCCCCGCTTTCACCGTTGCCATGCCACGGAGAATATCGGGAGCGGCGCCATCATTTGCCACGGCTTCGAAAGCCGCTCTGGCCTGATCCGCCTCGCCTGCCGCGAGGTGCCGATCTGCCTGATGAAGGCGCGCCAACACTTCATAGCCATTGGTCGTGTCGGCTGCGAATTCGGCGAAGGCTGCAGCAGCGGCTTGCGGCGTTTCAGCCTTTTCCGCTTCTGCCAGAAGCTCTTCAAATCGGGCCGATGCCTCGACACGGGCCGAATGCGTCCATGCCCGCCAGCCAGCAATGCCGCCTGCCAGAATCACAATCGCCAGGGCCAGGCCAAGGACATAGACCCCGTATTTTTGCCAAAGTTTATTGAAGTGTTCGCGGCGAAGGTCTTCTTCGACTTCGCGAAAGAGATCGGTCACAAGAATACTCCGCAGAGAAATGCTTCAGGGCACAAGGGTCAGGCCCGGCGCCTGCCCCCTGCAGGCGGCGTAAAATAACCCGGCATCAAGCCATTAGCAAACAGCGTTGCGGGGCCCGCAGGCCCCGCAAGAGTTTGAGCTATTTTACCTTTTTCATCGTGTAGGTGTGCTCGGCAGCAGGGAAGCTGCGATCACGCACCGCGTGGGAGTAAGCCTCCGCCGCGCCAGCGATCTGCGCGCCCAGCGAGGCGAATTCACGCACGAATTTCGGCGGCTTGGGCGAGAGGCCCAGCATGTCCTCAAGCACCAGAATCTGCCCGTCACAATGGGCCGAGGCACCGATGCCGATGGTGGGAATATCAATCTGGCCGGTGATGCGCGCGGCAAGCGGCTCGGCCACGCCTTCCACCACCACGGCAAATGCGCCAGCTTCCGCGACGGCGCGGGCATCAGCTTCGATGGCTGCCCATTCGCTCTCTTCGCGGCCCTGCGCCTTGAAGCCGCCCATGACCTGAACGCTTTGCGGCGTGAGGCCAATATGCGCCATCACAGGGATACCGCGATCAACGAGATAGCGGATGGTGGGGGCAAGTCGCGCGCCGCCTTCCAGCTTCACCGCCGTGCAGCCCGTTTCCTTGATGATGCGGACCGCATTGCGGAACGCAACCTCCGGGCCTTCCTCATAGGAACCGAAAGGCATATCCACCACGACAAGCGCACGGTCCGTGCCGCGCACCACGGCGGAACCATGGGCGATCATCATGTCGAGCGTGACGCCAAGCGTCGTCTCCATGCCGTACATCACCATGCCGAGGCTGTCGCCCACGAGCAGGAAATCGACATAGGGGTC